>JADHWZ010000062.1 GCA_016783225.1 Dehalococcoidia bacterium
TCACTGGTGCCGGCGAAAAGGGGTTCTCGGCGGGCTTTGATATAAAGACTGCCGGGACACCAGAGGCGGAGAAAACCGGTCCCAGGGGCCAGGAGGTGTTTCGCAGAATTGAGAGGTACCCCAAGCCCGTAATCGCAGCCATCAACGGCTTTGCTCTCGGTGGTGGCTGTGAGCTATCAATGGCTTGCCATTTCAGGGTAATGGTTGATTCTGAGAGGGCAGTGATTGGCCAGCCTGAAATTGACCTGGGCATCATTCCCGGTTGGGGTGGAACTCAGAGATTGCCCAGGTTAGTGGGCAAAACCAAGGCGCTTGAAATGCTCATCCTCGGGACAAGAATCAGTGCCCCCGAAGCTCTAAGCATCGGGCTCATCACCAAGGTGTGTCAACCAGGGGAGTTGATGAACGATGCTAAGGAGCTTGCCAAGACACTAGCTCAAAAGGCACCGATTGCGGTAAGGATTATCCTGGACGCAGTGACTCGGGGGCTCGAGACAACAATAGACGAAGGGCTGAAGATTGAACTGGAAGGCTCTCGAGAGGTAGGAAAAAGCAAGGATGCCGTGGAGGGAATGATGGCGTTTGTCCAGAAGCGTGCACCAGAATTCAAGGGGGAGTAGCCTCTAAAAGGCAAAGAAGCCCAAAGATAGAAAGGAGATTTTGACATGAAAGTAGATGACATCAAGAAGGTAGCTGTCATGGGTGCGGGTGATATGGGGCATGGGATTGCTGAGGTTGCACTACTGGGTGGCTACAAGGTGGCAATGAGAGACATTGAACAGAGATTCGTTGACAAAGGCCTTCAGAGAATCAAGGACAGCCTGGAGAAGCTTGCTGAGAAGCAGAAGATATCGGGAGATGATAAGAAGGCAATGCTGAGCAGCATTGAGACCTTTGTTGATGTCGGGGAGGCTGTTAAGGACGCCGATTTTGTCATCGAAGCTGCTCCTGAAATCATGGATCTCAAAAAGAAGGTGTTCCAGGAACTGGATAAGGTGGCGCCGAAGCATGCCGTGCTTGCCTCAAATAGCTCCAATATGAGTATCACGGAGATTGCATCTGTCACTGGCAGGCCGGAAAAAGTCGTTGGCATGCATTTCTTTAATCCTGCTGTCTTAATGAAGCTTGTTGAGGTCATAAAGGGAGACAAGACGAGTGAAGAGACTATGCAGTTAGCCTACGAGTTGGTGACAAGAATGAATAAGGTTCCGGTCAGAGTCGAGAAGGATTCTGTCGGCTTTATCGTCAATAGGGTTAACGCGCCGACCGGAATCATGCTCAATGCCATATTGGAGAGGGGCATGGCGACGCCAGAGGAAATCGATGCTAAGATGAACAAATCAGGCATGCCTATGGGCCCGTATGAGTTGATGGACTATGTGGGATTAGACGTTCACTACCATGGCTCGCTTTATCTTGCTGAGAGACTCTCCCCGGAGTATGCGCCGCCCAAGTGGCTGAAGGAGAAGATCGATGCTGGCGACTTTGGAAAGAAGACCGGAAAAGGCATCTATGACTGGTCTAAGGGAAGACCGGCAATAGACTTGGCCAAGGCCAAGGAGGACTTCGATCCGACAGACTTGATTGCAATACAGGTTAATGAAGCAACAAAACTGCTGGAGGAGGGTGTAGCAAACAGCCCAGATGATATTGACAAGGCAGTGGTGAACGGGGGAGGTTCAGCATTCGGCCCATTCCAGCTTGCCAAGGGAATAGGATATGACAAGGTAGCCAAGAGATGCGAGGAGCTAGCCCAAACATTTGGCGTGGAAACATTCAAGCCAACTGAGACATTGAAGAAGGGGAAAATCTAAGGATGGGCGTAGGAGAATGAGCCAAATACTCGGCTGGTGTTTCTGCTCCGACCCGCAGAAGGTACAGTCGATGTTGGCATTGTAGCCGGGAGACCTGCAACAGTCCAACGGGCAGGGCCCTGATCCCCAAGGAGTAAGTTAATCCTACGTGGGCTTGTGGTTCCTGTCTACGTTCAGGCCTTCATTGCTAGGAGCTTCCTTGACGTGACCAGAAATAGGACGCTAACAGTGGCGAGCGGTACCAGGTACAATGCTACTCAGGTGCTCCTGTGTAATAGTCACCTGTGGCCGCTTTCCATGCTGGCTGATAGGATTCAGCGTGAGGTATGCCTTTTGCTTCGGCTCTACGTATGCCGAGAAGCACCATAAGGGTTCGGTAAGTAATGATTAGGGGTTTGTGCCTGTTAGCCTTGGTTGTCCCCTTCATGTTAGTGGGAGCTTGTGCCCCGGCGAAGGACGTACCTGCTTATATGGCTGACGAGGTGCTGCAGGTAGCAAAGGCCTTCAGTCCTGATTGTCGAGTACGCATAGGTGTTGAGTCGGGTGGGTCCTGAAGTTGCGCGTCTTCTCCTCTGTATGAGGAGGCTGAACCGCTACTTGCCGCTGAGTATCTCGGGGAGGGGATATGGAGTGTCAACAAAACCTGTACGATAAATCCTGCCTGGGATCGTGACTGGTATTTCTTTGAGGACACCGCTGAATTGGTGACTAAGTGGAACCAGTCTGGCAATTAACCTCTGTGGCCGGCAGAAAGGGCGGGGATTGTCTATCAGATAGCCGCGTTTGGGCATACCCACTTTTGGGCCATCTTGTGTAGAACTTTGGTACTGCCTTGGTGATTTTACTACCCATTCATTGCCTTTCCTCTCCCTGTTAGTGTGCGTGGTTGGCAAGATGCTATACCTATTGGGTGGGAACTGAAAACAATGCTGAAGAGAGCAGTGCTAATTATGTCGGGATTCATTGTGGTCATGCTTGGCCTGCTTGCTGCGTTATATCTGGGTGTTAGTAGTTTTCGGGCCTTCGAACGGCACGAGTGGGGCATGTTTATCGTGTTTTTTGTGGGGATGCAGGCTGGTGGCCTGTTAATACTGTATGCTGGAATCAGACTGATGAGGAAGTGCTAGAATAACTATGACATATGGGTCTGCTAACCGTTCGTCCCACTTGGTGCGGAACGCGTTCTGGTCTCTGAGTGCCTATATTGGCGTTCCGTCAACGCCAGGCAGAACAGCGCTTGTAAAGCACGTTGCAATATATTGTTGCCTCACTGGCTAGTGAGCAAAGTGGCACCTAAAGTGGAATCACCTTACTGTCTTGCGGCGAGTCTAAGAGTTCAGGCTGCCTGGCTTTGAATACCACAGATGGCCTGTTCCTCTGGGCGTATGTGAAACCGTCCACTTCTTTCAGTGTCCCGTACTTGGCTTCCAGTTCACCAAGTGGGCCAGCATCCAAAGCTTGCATAGGGCAGGCGTCGACGCAAATAGGCTTCTTGCCTTCTTCCCACCTATCTGCACAGAGGTCACACATTTCCATTTTGGCGTCCTCTTCATGACTGAACTGTGGTGCTTGGTACGGACAGGCTTCTCTGCAAAGACTACATGCTTCCTTACCCAGACATGCTTCACGGTCAACCACGACGATGCCGTCTCTGTGCCGCTTGCTGATGGCATCTGTTGGACAAACTGGCATGCAGGTCGGCTCAGCACAATGTAGGCAGGAAAGAGAAAAGAAGGCCACAAACACCTTTGGGTATTCCCCCTTCTCCACAGTTATTAGCCAGCGCCAGTTCACCGGCCCGGCCGGTATGTCATGCCAGTCCTTGCAAGCTACAGTGCAGGTGTAGCAACCGGTGCATCTTGATTGGTCGATGTAGAACCCTAGCTGCACATCAATCTCACCTAAGCTTTTCTTACTTCAACCAGGACACTGTTTGTAGCCCAAGCACCTCCAGGGGAGTGCTCGCTGCTGGTCAGGGTGTTTGAGCATCCACCTTGATCTGTCCCCTGCTCATCAATGTCGAACCAACCTCCGTGCCCAATATTGACCACTCCAGGCATGATTCTCTCGGTGACCTTAGCTTGTATCAGTACTTTACCCCGGTCGTTAAAAACCAGCACCTCATTCCCGTCAGCAATGCCACGTGTCTCTGCATCCCCAGTGCTAATCCAGACACGCCTCGGTTCCACCTCATCCAGCCACGGTATTCTTTCCATCGTGGTGTGAGTTGCTGGCTTGTGATGGGTGGTCAGAAGTTGCAAAGGATATTTCTCAGACAAAGGATCATCGTAGCTTTCGGGTACAGGCAGGTATTTTGCGATGGGAGGAATCCGGGGATTGTTCATCTCTGCCAGGTGGCGGCAGTAGATTTCGACTTTCCCTGAAGGAGTGGGAAAGGGATGATTAATCGGGTCTTTGATTTGCTCTCTGAAAGCCACAAACGGCTCAGCTACCTTAAGCTTGACTGCTCCTTTTTCTCTGAAATCTGCGAAATTGGAGATGTCGCCCGTACTCTCAGTGATTATCCTGAGCCACTCCTCATCGGTCCGGCCGTCTCTGTAGTCGGTGATGCCTAAGCGGGGTGCTAGCTGTGCACAAATATCACGGTCAGATTTGGACTCGTACATGGAGTCTATGGCCTTATTCATATAGAGATAGTAAGGTGACCCTAGCCAAGGAGAAATCACATCATCCCTCTCCATAAAGGTGTTTACTGGCAGCACAATATCGGCAAACATGGCGGTAGGCGTCATTCGCTGTTCATGCACGATGATGAACTCCAGGCTTTTGAACGCGGTTATACCTTTGTTAACGTTAGGGGAGGAATTAAGGAAGTTGGAGGCTACGATATAGGCCAGCTTGGGATCACAAGGGTAGCCGCCGTCTCTACCGCGAAGTATAGCATCGTATATCTTTGCGCTGTGGATGCGGGCACTCGTAGGGCTGGCAGCCCCGCGCAATTTGTACAGGCTGTTTTCGCGCGGTGGTGCCCCTTGCTCAACAGCATTACGGGCTCCTCGCGGCATACCCATTTGTCGGCTATGAAAGGCGCGCATGAAACCACCAGCATAGCTTCCTTGCTTACCTATGTTTCCAGTTGTGGCAATAACTGTGTTCGCTGCCCTGCTAAATTGCTCTCCCATAGCACCACGAGCGGGTCCCCAACCTGGTATAAGTGCTGCCGGTTTAATTGTGGCGTATTCTACGGCCAGCCGCTCGATTGCAGCTCGTGGCACGCCAGTTATCTTCTCAGCCCAGGCAGGGGTCTTGGGTACGCCATCCTCGATTCCCATGACATAATCTCGAAACTTGTCAAAACCGACGGTATACGTGTCAAGAAAGTCCTGCTCTTGGAGCCGACGTTTGATTATTACGTGGGCCATAGCAATGAGCATGGCGGCATCAGTAGCTGGTCTAATCGGGATCCACTCGGCGGCAAACACCGCCGCAGACTCGGTAAGGCGTGGATCAACCGATACTATCTTGATCCCTTTTTCCTTAGCCTTTGCCAGGGCCAAGGCAGTGTTGGTGTCCCAGATCGTGACGGCGGGGTTCCAGCCCCACATGATAATCAATTTAGAATTCAAGAGATCCTCGCGTGCACTGCCGGTCATCATGGTGCCGTACGTTGCCATAGAGGAGAACAGAGCTCCCTCGAAAGAAGGGGTACCCCAGGCACGAGTGTAGCCACCAAATGCTGCCAACAGCCGTTCTACTGCGCCAGCACCGTGCAACGCTGCCTGGCTTCCTGATCCCCCAAGGAGCAAGATACTGGCGCTGCCGTGACTATTCTTGACTCGGCTCAATTCTCGGGCCACGGTATCCAGAGCTTCATCCCAGGAGATCCTTTCGAATTGGCCTTCTCCGCGCGGCCCTGTTCTCTTCATTGGATATTTCAGGCGGTCAGGGGAATATACTCGCTGGCGATAGGCCCGCCCTCGGATGCAGGCTCTGAGTTGAGGTTCCTCTCCATCATCAGTCTCTATTCTGACGATTTTGCCTTCACGAACATGAACCTTGAGCACGCACCGCCCCCCACAGTCGTGGCTACAACTAGTGAGAATTATCTCTGTTTTATCCATGCTTGCTAGCCTTTTGCAGGGGCGCCGATCTACCGTAGTGTCTGTAGCACATTTCAGGCCAGACGACGTTGGGTGTCTGCCAAAGAAGAATGCAACATCGAGTCAAATTGTGGGACAGTACCGAGCGGGATGGTCACTTGCGGTCCACTACAGGATTTCGCAGCGTCCCGATTTGCTCAATCGTCACCTCGACTATATCTCCTGGGTTCAGCCGGCCAATACCTGATGGCGTGCCTGTAGCGATAACATCGCCCGGGAGTAGTGTCATTATGCCTGAAATAAAACTGATCAGCTTGGATACCCCAAAGATAAGATCGCTTGTGCGGGCAGACTGTCGGAGTTCACCATTGAGGCGCGTCTCAAGCTTCAGGTCATCTGCGTCAACCTCCGTCTCTATGCAGGGACCTATTGGCGCGAAAGTGTCATAGCTTTTGGCTCTGGTCCACTGGCCGTCCTCCATTTGGTCATGGCGTTCCGAGATGTCGTTAAAGCAGGTGTAGCCCATCACGTATTCCTTTGCTTTGTCCTCCGACACGTCCTTTGCTTTTCTGCCGATGACCACGCCCAGTTCTCCTTCATAGTCGACACGTCTCCACAAGCGGGGCAGGATGACTTCGTCCTCTGGGCCGATAATTGCGGTGGATGGTTTCAGAAAGACAAGGGGCACGGAAGGCATATTTAGTTTGGTCTCTTCAACATGACTGCGGTAATTCAGCCCGAGGCAGACTATTTTGGAAGGGAAGCAAGGGGCAAGCAATTTGACCTCGTCCAGCTTGTAGGTGGTTCCGTCAAATGAAGGTGAGCTACCGAGACGTTTCAAGTTGGGGAACGGGCTGCCCGGAAATCCCCGTACAACGTTTTCCTCTAGCACACCATGCCTGACCTTACCATTGGCGGCAAAGCGGACGATGCGCAATTGTGTCACCTCCTTGGACTGTGCCTACAGTATAGCATGGTATAGCCACACCTGCATTTCTAATTTTCTACGCCAAACGTAGGCATGCGCGTTACTGTAGCGATGGCAGCAATACTTGGGATGACGACACGACGGAATGACCACGGAGGAGGCACGAGGCGCTGGTTCTGTGCAAGTGCAACCGTCTGACGAAAACAAGGCAGCTACCTGATTCCTGTTTTGATGGGTTGTGCAAATGCTGCTGACTACGTATAATGGTGTAACTGGGGGGTAGCGCTCAGAGGCAGTTCTTTTGGGCCGAGTTGACGGGAAAAAGGCGTATGATATGTAGCCACAGAGAATTAGCTTCTAGTCCAGTGAACCTTGGAGGAGGGAGGTAAGCCAGTGGCAGAGGTACGAAGAGAAAGATGGGGTAGCGGACTGTTTTTCATATTCGCTGCCATAGGCTCGGCAATAGGTCTGGGCAACGTGTGGAGATTTCCGTACCTGACCTATGAATATGGTGGCGGAGCGTTCTTGATGGCATGGCTTATTGGTCTTATTGTGATGGGAATCCCGTGGATGATGATGGAGTTTGGGATGGGCCGCTTCCATGATATGGGTCATACTGGCAGTAACTCTGGTGCTCAGCTTTGTGTTCCAGGCAATCAAGACCAAACCACGTAAGGAGGACGAGGACAAATGAGTACCGCTCCAATAATTACCACCGTCGTCATGTGGCTACTATTCATTGGTGTGTTAGGCTTTTGTTTCTCTCGTTTGGGGAAGGGTGGTAAGTGGGAAGACTGAGAAGTAGCTAGTTTTCAGCGTTGAGGGCCAGGGCTGGAACCTAACGGCTTTCTCTTCTCGGTCTCTTTATATGCCTTCTCTTCATCGTATGTGCTGCTACTATCATAAGGCTCTTTTACTTGGAAGAAGTTCACTAGGAGGCAAGGGCTAACGTGCTCGAGGAGGGAACTGTCACCATTTATCGGCTGGTCATTGACCAAACTCTGCTCGAGGCTTATGACTGGTAAGCAAGAGAATAAACCACTTTCGCAACCGGCCTCAGCCTGTCAGGAGGGCAAGCAAGTTGTTGCCGTGTTTAACTTTCATAGATGGCATAAGCGCCGGCCAGGATGACGAGGCAAGATGCAGCAAGCGCAATATGAAAAACTGAAGGCTGACATCTTCAAGTTCCTGTGGCAGGAAGTCGAGCCTCTAGTTGGGGAGATAGAGACAAGCGGGCGTATTCCCTATGAGAAACTGTTCCCCAAATTCAGGGAGCATGGGCTTTGGGGGTTGCTAACACCTGAGGAATACGGTGGGGCTGGGTTGACGGTAACTCAATATTTACCCATCCTGGCAGAAGAGTCAAAGGTTAGCGGCGGAGTGCGAGTATTACTCCATGTGCATAATTCAGCCGCCCATGGTATGTGCACCGCCAGGGATGAGCAAAAGAGAGAATACTTGCCCAAGATAGCCACTGGCGAGCTATCAGTGGCATTTGGCCTTACCGAAGCTACGGCTGGAACTGGGCGTGATATAAAGACAACAGCAGTGAAAAAAGGTGACAACTATATACTTAATGGTGAGAAGCATCTCATCACCAATGCCGATTTTGCCAAGCTGTTCATGGTCATCTGCTATACCAACAGGGAGCTTGGCTCCAAAGGGGTGAGTAGCCTATTGGTGGACCGGGATACCCCCGGCTTCACCATCGAGCCGCACCGCCATGTTTTGGGTTGTGTGGGTAGTTCTCACGGGATATTGACTTTCAACGACTGCGTTGTGCCAGGAAATATGGTCCTCGGCAATGAAGGGGATGGCCTTGGGCTGGCTTTGTCTATGCTTGAGACCAGCCGAGTATTCATCGCTGCATCTTCCTTGGGTACCGCAGAGAGAGCACTGGAGTTATCTCTCGATTATGCCAAGAAGAGAGTCACTTTTGGCAAGCCGATTGCCGAGAGAGAGGGAGTCAGGCAGTATTTGGCTGATATGGCCATCGATGTCTACGCCCTTAGGACTATGCTGGCTGATGCGGCTCGGAAAATCGACGAGGGAAAGCGAATCCCTGTAGAGGCTTCGGCATGTAAGACATTCGGGGCTGAAGCGGTATGCCGCGTAACCGAGACAGCCCTGCAGGTCTTCGGCGGCATAGGCTATACGGCAGCTTACCCCATCGAGATGCTTCACCGAGACGCCAGACTCAATCTCCTCGAGGAGGGAACCCTCACTATTCAGCGGATGGTCATTGCTCGAACCTTGCTTGAAGGTTATTCCTGGGCCTGAGAAGTCCATTACAAGAAGTAGCTATGTCTTTGAAAGAGTTTGATTTGGCAGGGAAGGCTGCGGTAGTTATCGGGGGTGGCAGAGGTATTGGCAAGGGCATAGCTTTGACTTTGGCTGAGGCAGGCGCTGATGTAATAGTGGCAGCGCGCACCGCTGAACAGGTTAAGCAAACTGCCTCGGAGATAAGAAGCCTTGGCAGGGAGGGTATTGCTGTGCCTGCTGATGCTACAAAGGCAGACGACACAGATAAGGTAATATCAGCGGCGATTTCGGCATGGGGCAGGGTAGACATACTGGTTAATAGCGCCGGGTTAGCTATCAGAAAACCAATAGTGCCTCTTCCCGGCTACAGACCCGCCTGGGCAGAAGCAGTGCAGGATTTCTCTTCACCGACAAACGAAGAGGAATGGCGCCACATGCTAGATGCGAACTTGACCAGCATATTCCTGGCAACCCGTGCTGCAGGTCCATATATGATCCAACAGGGCAAGGGGAAAATCATAAATATAACCTCTGCGACCGGGGCTAAGGGTTTTGCCTATCAAGTTGTGTACTGCACCACCAAGGCGGCGGTGAGCATGTATACACGTTCGCTGGCGTTGGAGTGGGCGAGATACAATATCAATGTCAATGCGTTGGCCCCCGGCTATGTAGCCACTGAGATGACAGCTATGTTCTTTGAAAACGAGGCTGTGCGAGACAGGCTATTACGTTCTGTTCCACTGAGCCGTCTTGGCCAGCCCAGGGAAGTGGGACTTCTGGCAGTCTACCTGGCTTCAGAAGCTTCAGATTATTTGACCGGACAGACCATCTATCTTGACGGTGGCCTTTTGGCTTAGCAAGTTAAATGGAGGCAGACCATAGACTTAGGCTTAAGGGACAGAGTGGCTCTAGTTATTGGGGCTGGCGGGCACATAGGGTAGCAAATTGCTATTGCTTTGTCCCAAGAAGGGACAAAGGTAGTTGTTAACGATTACTTCGCCGACCGAGCCAAAGCAGTAGCCGATGGAATCAAGGCTGATGTAAAGGAGGAGGCCGAGGTGGTAGCCGTGGTAAAGGAAGCCTCGGAGAAGTCTGGTGAGGTAAACATCTTGCTAAACAAGGACGGGGTGCTTACAAAAGATATCCAGCCTGCAGTAATTCTGAGACTTACACCTCTAACTCTTGCCTATCCATAACATCTTGATTGCAGATGTGGGGTGGATAACTTGGACTTCACGGCTTAGTGTGGCGAAGGTACCAGCGGTATTGGCCTCTTTGCCGAAGAAATGATGAAATCAGGGTGTCGGGTAACCCAGTATCTTGACACCTTCATTCCCTTTGGTAGTATTCAGGAGGGTCGGTCTATTAGCTTTGGCAGGCCGTGCGGAACGAAAGCAAGAGCTTTCTCAAAAACGTTTCCACTTACCCAGCTCGTGGTGTGATATTGAACACTACCTTATTGGCGACTGCCCATTATGGGGTGCTGTGACTCCTGCTGCACAATAGGGGCAAATGTGACCTGCTGCCAGCGTAGCTCAGGGGTAGAGCAGCGGTTTCGTAAACCGCCGGTCGTCAGTTCGAATCTCACCGCTGGCTGTATCTTATCCCACCAGTCACAAACGTATTTCCCTTTAATATCGAACTTTGTAAGTGGTATACTGCACATGCGCCAAAACAATTGCAGTAAGGGGG
>JADHWZ010000063.1 GCA_016783225.1 Dehalococcoidia bacterium
GAAATCCTCAACGTTGAGGGGGGAACTGAAGCGGGCGCTGCCTCCCGTGGGCAGAACGTGACTTGGCCCGGCAACATAATCACCTAGGGCTACCGGGGAGCTGCCACCGACAAAAATGCAGCCGGCGTTACGGATTTTCCCGACATAGGCGCTGGCATTGCGTAACATTAGCGATACGTGCTCCGGGGCATAGAGGTTGACTAACTCGATAGCGTCATCTGGACTGTCGACTAGGATTATCATACCATTTGAGTCTATGGCTTGCGCAGCAGTAGTCCGCCGTTCCAGCTTGCCCAGCTGGAGCTCAACTTCACTATCCACTTTCCTGGCCAACTCGGAGGAGGTGGTAATGAGAATCGCCGAAGCCAGAGGATCGTGTTCCGCTTGGGCTATAAGGTCGGCGGCACAGAACGAGGCATTAGCAGTGTCATCAGCCACAATTACTACCTCGCTAGGCCCCGGAAGGCTCTCGATCCCCACTATTCCATAGACCATTCTCTTAGCCGCAACCACAAAAGCATTGCCCGGACCGCAGATCTTGTCTACTTTCGGTACGGTTTCAGTGCCGAAAGCCAGGGCAGCAATGGCCTGGGCCCCGCCTATCTTGAAGACGCGATTCACCTTGGCGATGTCAGCCGCCGCAAGTGTTGGCGCCCAAATTGTGCCATCTTCCTGAGGTGGGGTAGCCACGATGATTTCGTTGACTCCAGCTACTCGGGCCGGGACGGCTGTCATTAGCACCGTGGAGGGATAGGCAGCGGTTCCACCAGGCACGTAGATGCCGACCCTGTGTAGCGGGCTGACCTGTCGACCCAGACCATGGCTGAGAAAGCTAGAGTCAAGGCGTTGTTTGCAGACGGAATGGAACGCATGGATTCTGTTCGCGGCCAGCTCGAGCGCCTCGATCAACTTCTTATCTAAGTTCTGATAGGCGGCTGAAACCTCGTTCTGTGTTACCTCCAGCGAGCTAAGTCTAACTCTGTCCAGTTTCTCCGTGTAGCTAAGAACAGCTTTGTCGCCTTTATCGCGCACGTCAGTGATTATGCGTCTGACGATTTGGTCAGTCGAAAGCTTGTCCTCTGGTGTCTCGTCTTCCGGCCTGGGCGAAGGTAGAGACAGTGCAAACGAGCTCTCTCTGGTCAGCAATGCTCTTGCCTGGTTAAAACCTTCAATGATGTTCATGGTGATTAGCCTCGGCCGTCTGGTGAATGATTTTGACCAGAGAGGCGATTTTCTTTCTCTTGGCGGAGGACTCCAGGCTGGACTTATTGCCGACAAGGCAAGCGGTAGACTGAAAAAGGGTGTCCAGGATCTTAAGGTTGTGCTTGGCCAAGGTCTTACCGGTCTGCGTGTTCTCAATGAGGAGGTCAGCATCTTCTGGCAAGAAGGCCTCAGTTGCTCCCCAGGTGGGAATCAACTTATACCGACTAGCATGGTTATCGCGAAGATATTTGTCAGCGATGTTGACGTATTCCGAGGCAACTCTGAGCGGTGATGCTCGCTCGGCTTGTAGCAACTCCTTCAAATCGTTGATAGTGGCCGCAGGTGAGTCCCGGCTAACGACTGCCACCACTTTCACTTCACCGAAGCCAAGCTCGACGAGCTCCGTAACCGGGCTCGAGGGAAAGCGGTACAGATGGTCCAGGAGCCAATCTTTGCCGGTTATGGCCAAGTCGAAACTGCCATTAGCTACTTGGAGCGGCATGTCTTGAGGCCTGATTACCTTCACATTCACCCAATCGAGGTTCAAGCTTGGCCGCCGATTGGGTGTGCCGCCAGAATAGTCTTGCAGTTCAAGGCCGGCTCTACTGAGGAATTCCGAAGCTGGTGCTTGCTGATGTCCGTCCGGTACAGCGAGCCGGACTTTTTCCTCGCTGAAGTCAGGATAGAATCTGCCTACGCTCTCGGCTGGTTTTCGCTTCAGCTGCAACCACGGTTTGACTCTCATCCCAAGACCGCGGCTGAATTGCGCTATGACTTGGCCGACGTTCTTGGCTTGCCAGCTCTCTTGATTGGCGATGAGAAAGGCACTGGTAGAACGGAAGGTAGTCAGCGGCACCAAGCTCTGAGACCTTATTTCCGATTCATCTCTTCCCCACAGCAAAATCAGGTCGGCGTTCTCTGGTGGGTAGACTTCAGCAGCCCCCCATACGGGAAACACCCTGAACCTCCTCAATCTGAGACTCAAAGCTAAGGCCTCTGCCAGATTGGGATACTCCGTCACTATGCGCCAACTATCTTGCTTGGCTGGCAATTCCCGAAGGCTCGATGTGTCTCCATGCTGACTAGCCGCCATATACAGATTGCCTTTGTTATACTCCAGGTCGAGTACGCTGACCAGGGCGCTGGCTGGGTATCGAGCCAGGAGTTCTTCAAGCCAGTCCGAGCTACAGATGCCCAAGTCATAGTTGCCTACGGCCACCTGAATAGGGATGTCTCTTTCTTGGAACATCTTGGCCGAGACGTGAGGGAAATTTATTGACCGGAGCCGATACGTCCGGGTATCTTGAGTGTAGCCATCGAATTCCAGCCCCGTTTCAGTCAACAAGCATGCGGTAGCTGGCAGAAGTCTTCCCTTCGGTAGAGCTAGCTTGACGCAATCTGGCTGACGTCCAGTTAGCAAGTTATGCCAAGCCTCCTATTATGTTGATGACTTCGGCTACTGCAGACGTCTCCCTTTTCTGGTTTCGGACTTGGTCGGTGACAATAAAGGGTGACGGTTTCTCTTGGATAGTAACCAGCCAGCGCGGATTTGGCTGGCGGCCGCTGAAGTCGAGTTCAACTACATGGCCAGCTTCGCGGAGTGACTGGGCCAACTCAAAACCGGCCTTCATTGTGGCTGATGTCTTAGTCTCGCTCCTGACCAGGATTCTTTCCGCTGGCTTCTGCTGGGCGTCAGGCTGAACCAAACGCATGAGTGGGTCGAGGTAGAGCGCGAAACCGCAGGCTGGGGTACTCTTGCCGCCAATGAGCGGGACAAGATTGTCATATCTACCTCCGCTGCCTATCTTGTCTTCCTTGATAAGAAACTGGAAGCAAAGTCCAGTGTAGTATTCGAAACCTCGAGTGGACGTGATATCAATCTGGTAATTGCAACCTAGAGCATCGAGAAGGCTGGCAACTTCGCCGAAGTTGTCAAGCTCAGACTTCAAATCAAAGGAAAGCCGAGGCAGAGCTTTCAGATTCTCCAGGAAACCGCTTGATCTTCCTCTCAAGTCGAGGAGCAATGACAGCAGTCTGTTGGCATCGGAATTGCTCGACCCTGTCTGTGTCAGCACCTGCCAGTTGCCGTCCAGAATCTGAGTCAGCAATCTGGCCTTTTCGCCAGGATCTAGCTCTAGCTCTTTGAGCAAAGCCTTCAGCACACCGGCGTGAGACAGCCGTATTTCAAGACCAGTGATACCCAGATTGCGTATAATTTCGGCGGCGAGCAGGATCAGTTCCACCTCCGCTGTTGGTCTGGCATTGCCCAGAAACTCGACTCCACATTGCCACCGCTCTCTATTCTCTTTACCTGTCTCCTCGAAGGCGAAGACACTGGTGACGTAGAACAGCCTGGCTATGTCCTCCTGCCCCATATTTTCTGTGTAGAGCCTGGCGACGGGGATGGTGCCGTCTGGTCTTAGCACCACCCTCTCTCCGCTCCAGCCGTCCCAGTCAAGAAAAGAATACACTCTGCTCAGCATATTCGGGGTGAGCGTCCCCGCCGCCGTGAACAAATGCAGGTACTCCAGAGTTGGCGTTCTCACTTCCTGGTAACCCCAACTGATGCAAGAGCGTCGAAACGCATCTTCTATGTGGCGAAAGCGTTGCGTATCTCCGGGGAGCAGATCTCGAGCGCCTTTGCATTTGTGATCTGTCATGCTCTCAGACCTTGGGCAGGTTGGCCTATTCTACAACAATCCAATCCCCCCTTCAATCTAGAGTTGCCGTTGACTGCCGTCTCGGCTATAATTAGGCCAAGGTTGGTAGCAATGTTCAGAGTTGCACTCAGGTTCGGCTATGTGTCCCTTCTGGGTTGCCTGATAGCTGCGGCGCTTGTCTCCGGTGGGGCCAACGCTGGCTCGGCCAACATCGAAGTGCTGCAGATTGATGGCACGATTGTGCCGGTAGTAGCTGATTACATCGAGCGTGGTATTAGTGAGGCTGAGTCTAAAGGCAGTGGCGCCTGTATTATTGAACTGGATACACCAGGAGGGCTCCTTGATTCAACAGAAAAGATTGTCCAGCGGATTATGAGCGCTAAGATACCGATTATAGTCTACGTTTCGCCGCATGGTAGCTGGGCAGCTTCAGCGGGTACTTTCATCACTATAGCCGCCGATGTAGCGGTTATGGCCCCAGGAACCACCATCGGGGCAGCTCACCCGGTGAGCGTTGGTGAAGAAATGCCCGAAGAGATGGCAAAGAAGGTGACTGAGCATACGAGTGCTTGGATCAGGAGCATTGCTGAGAAACGCGGGCGTGACCCCAATGAAGCTGAATTGGCAGTCACAGAAAGCAAGTCATTCACTGCTGTTGAGGCATTGGAAGCCAACCTTATTGACTTCCAGGCTGATGATCTGGAAAGCGTTATTAGCCAGATCAATGGCAGGGAAGTGACCCTGGCCAATGGCGAGAAGGTCATCATAGATGCTAACGTTTATGTGATGAATAGGAATGAAATGAATGGCATTGAGCGGTTCTTGCACGTCATCAGCGACCCGAATATTGCCTATATCCTGATGAGTCTGGCTACAATAGGGCTAATTACGGAGATTTCAAATCCGGGGATGATATTCCCTGGAGTGGCTGGGGGGATAAGCCTGTTGCTGGCCTTCTATTCCCTGGGTGTGCTCAATGCTTACTGGGCTGGAGTATTGTTCATACTGCTTGCCTTCGCGATGTTTGTCGCAGAGGTTTATACTCCGACGTTTGGTATACTGACGGCTGGTGGAATCGCTAGTATGGTTGCTGGCTCTCTTGTTCTGTTCAGCCATAGTCCGCTGGAGATAAACAAGGGCCTAGTTGCCGGGGTGACCATTGTCATAGCTGCTTTCCTTGTTTTTGTGCTCGGTGCCGTGGTTCGAGGGCAGAGGCGCAAAGTAGCCACCGGTGCTGAAGGGATAATAGGCACAGTGGGTGTAGCTCGTACAGCTCTCGCTCCTAAGGGTACAGTTCTGGTGGAAGGCGAACTCTGGGCAGCCAGGGTTGACAGTGGCAAGGTGGAGCCGGGGGAGGATGTGACAGTAACTAAGGTCGAGGAGCTGAAGCTGGTAGTAACTAAGAAGAAAGCTAAGAAGAGGGGTTGAAGATTTCTGCGCCCACTTGTGGTATACTGGTGCCCTGCACGTTTACTTCTATGGGTTGTGGCCTGTTTGTTTCGTGAAGTCACAGGTCACTACGACTGGAGATAGATTGGACATAGATATAGATGGAGGCTTAGTTGCCGGGGTAGTCATTGTCTTGATTGCTCTGTGTATTCCTGTCATTTGGGCCATCGTTCGAGGCCAGAGGCGGAAGGTAACTACAGGTGTTGAAGGGCTAGCAGGCAAAGTTGCTGAGGCCCTGACAGCTCTCGATCCCAAGGGCACGGTTCTAGTCGAGGGCGAACACTGGACAGCCAGGATTGACAGCGGTAGGGCAGAGCCAGGAGAGGAGGTGATAGTAACTGAGGTCGACGGACTAAAGCTGGTAGTAACCAGGAAGAAAACCAAGGGGAGGAAATGATGGACTTAATTCTTATTGTCGCTATTGTCATAGTAGCATTCATATTGCTCACGGCCGCCATTAAGATTGTCAAGGAGTATGAGCGTGGCGTAATCTTTCGCCTGGGGCGGTATGTCGGCCTCCGGGGGCCAGGGATCATCTTCTTGATTCCATTTATTGAAACGATGGTGAAGATTGACCTCCGTGTGGTCACCATGGATGTTCCAACCCAAGAATGCATTACTATGGATACGGTCACTGTTAAGGTAGACGCCGTGGTCTATTTCCGAGTCATGAAGCCCGAAGACGCTGTGCTCAACGTGGAGCAATATGTCAGAGCGACTTCTCTACTGTCGCAAACGACCTTGCGCAATGTTGTGGGGCAATCTGACCTCGAGGACTTACTTGCTCATCGAGATAAGGTCAATGAGAAGTTGCAGTCACTCATTGATGAAGGAACGGAGCCGTGGGGTATAAAGGTAAGCATGGTAGAGGTCAGAGATGTTGAGCTGCCTGACACAATGCAGCGGGCTATGGCAGCTCAGGCTGAAGCTGAACGGGAAAGGCGAGCCAAGGTTATCCATGCTCAAGGCGAATTCGAAGCTGCGCAGAAATTGGCCGATGCGGCGAAGGTCATTTCCAGTCAACCTTCGGCCCTCCAACTGCGCTACCTCCAGACTCTGGGTACGATTTCTACCGAGCGGACTAATACAATAGTGTTTCCTTTGCCGATAGACCTGATTAAGCCTTTTCTGGGCGAGACAGGTCCTGAGAAGAAGAAGTAGTTGATCTGTAGCCCCTGCCTTCGTCAGAGGGCAGGGGTTTCGTTAGTCTTTCACTACGGTCACATCGCCAGCCAGGATCTTCGCGAAGCTACCGTCGGCGCGGCGCAAAATGAGGTTGCCATTTTCGGTCACTGCCTCAGCTTTACCTTGCTCCACCGACTGTCCGGTTGTGACCTGTATGGACTTGCCCAGGGTCTCCATGTGGGCTCGCCATTCTTCATGCACGGGTGCTCCAGCTTGAGCTTCCAGATATAGCTGCTCCAGTTCACACAATAGGATACCAGCGATCTTATCTCTCGGTATTTCTTTTCCCAACTCGTGTGATAGGCTGGTAGCTAAGGTTGAAATCTCAGGGAAGGCCAGAGGATTGAGGTTCACGTTGATTCCTATGCCTATGATGGCGGCATTCACCCTATCACCCTTGACCTCGCTTTCGATTAGAATACCGCAGACCTTTTTCCCTTTAATCAGTACGTCGTTCGGCCACTTGATTTGTGCCTCAAGACCGGCAACCTTCCTGATAGCTCTGACTACGGCTATGGAAGCTATCATGACCAGTTGTGGTAGGTTGTCCACAGACGGCTGAAGGATGATGGACATTGCGAGACTGCCTTTGGGTGATAGCCAAGCTCTGCCTTGGCGCCCTCTGCCCGACGTCTGCTCATCAGCGATGACTACAGTCCCCTCGACAGCCCCCTCCCCAGCCACCTTCTTGGCTACCTCCATAGTCGATGCTAGGCTATGATAGTAATGAACGGTCTGCCCCACGAATTTGGTATCCAGCCGGGTTTGAAGGAACGTTGCCATGTTCTGCCTATTTGAGGTCATTGCTCTTGTTCGTCCGATAAGGTAGGCTGGCAGTAGTATAGCGACAACCTGAGGCTATGTCTATGATATGGCGGGGCGAGACGCCTTGACATTGGGGTCAAGTCGAACTACTATTTGCTTTGTGGTGTAGAGACGGAGGGCAAGAGCCATGGGCACCAACGATTTGGACTATCTGGCCGACAAGGTGGCGGACCTGATTCTTCAGGCAAACAAGGTTGTCGTCTTTACTGGGGCTGGCGTGAGCACGGAGTCGGGGATACCTGACTTCCGCAGCCCTGGTGGAATCTGGAGCCGGTTTGACCCTGATGATTTCACTATCCAGAAATTCATGAGTAGTCGTGAGACCCGAAGGATGCAGTGGCAGATGCTTGCCGAAGGGAGTCTTCTGAAAGACGCCGGGCCCAATGAAGCTCACCATGCTATTGCAGAGCTGGAAAGGCTGGGCAAGTTGGAATGTGTTATCACCCAGAATATAGACAATCTGCATCAGAAGGCAGGGAACTCTCCAGAAAAGGTTTTTGAACTGCATGGCAACATGAAACGGGTTAGATGTATGAGTTGCGACGCTTGCTTCCCCACGGAAGACATCCTCCCCAGGCTAGAGCAAGAAGAAGTCCCTGATTGCGAGATGTGCCATGGTATCCTGAAGCCGGACGCTGTCTTCTTTGGCGAGGCGTTGCCACAGAAGACATTGAATGACTCTATCCATCATTCCCGTCGCTGCGACCTCTTCATTGTCATTGGCTCTACGCTGGTTGTCTATCCTGCAGCTTACATGCCTGTGTATGCTAGGGAAGCGGGGGCTAAGCTGGTTATTATCAACCTTAGCTCTACGCCGATGGATTCTGAGGCTACCGTGGCCATCGCGGCAAAGGCTGGCGAGACCATGGCAAAGGTTATGGAGAAGACAAGACCCCGGTTAACGGGTTGAACCGGGCCTGCGTGATGAGAAGTGAGGCCGGACGCGGGCAGCAGGAGAGAAGGAGAGGTGCATTCAAACTCCGGTATATCGTCGACGGAATGCCAGTCGAAAGGAGACGGTTCCGGGGAACAGGTTCGCGAACGGCTGTTATGATAATGGATTCTGACAATCTGAGTCTAATTGGGAGGTGAAAACATGAAGAAGTCGTTACTTGCAGTCTTGGTCATTTTGGCGCTGGCTGCTGGCTGTCTGCCTGCTGCGACGCCTGCCAGTCAACTGCCGACTGCCTACATAGATTCGGTATCGCCGAGCCAAGTTTCCCCTGGGGAAACGGTGGCTTTCACGGGCCATGGCATCGACCCTGACGGCAGCGTGGCCGCTTACCTGTGGCGGTCGAGCATCGATGGGCAGATAAGCACTTCGCCGACTTTCGAGACCTCGGCTCTATCAGAAGGCACACATACTGTCTGGTTTAGCGTTCAGGATGACAGTGGAGACTGGTCGGAGCAGATTCCCTGCCACGTCATTGTCCTCCCCAGCGGGATTGTGCCGCCGGCGGTGAACTTGTTTGAGGCCGACCCGCCAAGTGTTGTTGAGGGAGAGTCCTCAACTCTGTACTGGAATGTCTCGGGTGCGTCAACGGTCAGAATCGACCCACATATAGGCGATGTAGCTCTGACCGGAAACAGGGTGGTGTCTCCTCCCAAGACCACTATTTATACTTTGACAGCTACTAATGAGACGGGGAGTGTTACTGCTACAACCGAAGTTGCGGTTGCCGCGGTGCCAACGCATACAGTAGAGCTATTCTCCATCGCCGCAGAGGATGGTCACGTAACCCGGGAAGGACAAGTGGGTACGGAGCCGACTGTTGGAGATACCACTCCTGTACGTTCAGACGTTGCCACGCAGGCCTTCTTGAGTTTCGATATCTCGATGATACCCAGCGGTGTGACTGTTGTGTCTGCTTCTCTTGATTTGACCACTTATACTACATTCGGTAAGCCATTTGTTCATCTTGGCACAATGCGTGTTTGCAGTGCCGAGTATGGTGTTCTGGATAGCGACGATTTTGTGCGTGGTCCTGCAACTGGAGTGTTGTGTTCGGTTGGAGGAACACCTAGTAAGTCTCTTGCATCTTATCTGCTGACTCACGCGGTTCAGAAACAGGTTGACGCTGGCAGGAGTCGTTTCCAAATTCGACTGCAGTTCGAAAAGGACACGCACTTCAATCAAGAGGCTGACTACTTAACATTGGCAGAGGGTGCAGCCAGACTGGATATCGAGTACCAGGATTGATTCAGGAAACGGAGACCTTTTCCCTGCCTGGGCGCTGGGGAAGGCGAACCGACTTCTGTGCCAGGGGTGGTGGTGCTGGGCTTGGCGCTCCGGGGCTGAGCAATCTAGTTAGAGACTGAGGTAATCCGGCCGCAAAGAGCCAAGGTTGGTACGAGGCCATATCTCTTCTAGCTTGAAGGGATAGGTTCCAATGACCAGAATGACCAAGAGCTTGTGACAAGTCTTGTTAGCCCGGTCAGTGTCATTCCCTTTTCCCACTTGGTTTTCCCCGCTTCGAGTCCACGTGATCTGATAAATCTCTCCGATGCTGGAACCGCGGGTTTACCAGGTAGCTTGCTGAGTGGCACTCGGCTATGGGCGTTACTGCGTGATGAGTGGCTTGCTGCTTGCTCAATCTTGTAGCTGCTCCCATACGTCCCAGGCTCAACTAGTACCATATTACTACCCTTTCCAATACTAACTACCTATTGCTTACAGCTTCACCGTGCTTTACGCTATATAGGAGTCTACGCGCAAGGGGTATGCTGTCCGCAACCTGAGTGCTGTTTGGAGGCGAGAGTATGAAAAGCGTACTAATTTCAGTCTTTGTGATTCTGGGGATGACTGCTGGGTGTATAACTATTGCCCCAGCGGGTGAGAGTCAACTGCCAACTGCTTATATCGATTCAATATTCCCGACTGAGGCTTCCCTTGGGGAGACGGTGAGTTTTGTCGGCCACGGGACTGACCCAGATGGGACAGTAGTTGCCTATAGATGGCGGTCGGATGTAGATGGCGACTTGGGTGTTGCGGAAACTCTTGAAACATCGTTTTTGTCAGTGGGAACTCATGTCGTTTATTTCAAAGTCCAGGATAACAACGGCAACTGGTCGGACGAGGTCAGAGATAGAGTTATTGTTTCTGCTGGAGCATCTGCCGCGGCTAGCGCGCCAGTCATAAATTCCTTTACTGCCAGCCCGGGGAACATTGCACCCGGGAGTTCTTCGACGCTTAGCTGGAGTGCTTCTGGGGCCGTAACTGTCAGCATAGACCAGGGGATAGGCAATGTTGCCTTAACCGGGACCAGGGTGGTGTCTCCGGGCGCAACCACTACTTATACTCTAACGGCTAGTAACGCGGCCGGAAGTATCCCTGCTACGGCTCAAGTTATGGTCTCGGGAGCAGCACCGCCGCCGTCCGGAGGCT
>JADHWZ010000064.1 GCA_016783225.1 Dehalococcoidia bacterium
GGAGAGTTGAGGGGTATGCGTCGGAACATGCAGTTGATATTCCAGGACCCCTATGCCTCGCTCGATCCCCGGATGACCGCTGGCGGCATCATCGGTGAGCCGATACTGGTTCATAAGCTGGCTAAGGGTAATGAATACAAGAAACGCGTCGCCGAACTGCTCCAGATGGTGGAGCTTGAGCCTCGTATGGCGGAGCGCTACCCTCACGAGTTCAGCGGCGGCCAACGGCAACGTATAGGGATAGCTCGAGCGCTGGCGGTCAGGCCCAGTTTTATCGTATGCGACGAACCCGTTTCAGCACTGGATGTTTCAATCCAGTCCCAGGTTATCACCCTGCTTATGAGGCTCCGAGAAGAGCTTAACCTGACCTATCTTTTCATCGCTCATGACCTTTCGGTGGTTCGTTATATCAGTGACCGGGTGGCGGTGATGTATCTGGGCAAGATCATGGAAATCACGCACAGTGACGAACTCTATGATAACCCGCTTCACCCGTATACCCAAGCCCTACTGTCAGCGGTTCCCATACCTGACCCGGTGGTTGATCGGCTGCGAAGGCGGATTCTGCTGACCGGCGATGTACCGAGCCCGATTTTTGCTCCCAGTGGTTGTGCTTTTCACCCGAGATGTCGTATGGCGGAAGACATCTGCAAGCAGCAAATGCCGGAGTTGAGAGACATTGGTGGTGAGCACCGGGTGGCTTGTCACCTGGTCTAGCCGGTCGATGTCTGGGTGTCCTGTTGGCTTGATTGCCGACAGGGGAAGAGAGGCTAGGCGTCTGCTGGGTGGGTGTATAGCGCTCCTCGTTGCAAGTAACCCAAAATGTCTTGCTAAATCAAAGCGTTCACCAACAAATTGCCTCGGAATGCCCTGTCGGGCCAGGATGATACATGTCTCAGTCTAAGAAGAAGGGAAGTGGCAACAGAGCAGTGGGTAAGGCATCAGGCTCAGAAGCTGCAGCCGTGGGCTCGAAAGGAAGATGGACGGCGTTTGTCGTCGCCGGGGCCGTTATCGTCCTGGTGCTTGCCATGCTGGGGGCTGGCTACTATCGTGAGTATGTGGCGCCTTTTCACCGCACCATCATTACAGTGGATGATGTCAACCTTGACATGGGCTACTTTCTGAAGAGAACCCGGCTGGCTGGTGTTGACCCTATGCTTATGCTTGAGGTGCTTACTCATGAACAGTTCGTCAAGCTAGGAGCACCGCGGTATGGCATAGAAGCCCGCCCCGAGGATGTTAACCGGGAGCTGAGAAGAGTAGCCCGAGGAGAGAGCGAGACCATTTCTGAAAGCGAGTTCAAGGAGTGGTACCGCCAGCAGCTTAACGAGACCGGCCTTTCAGACGCTGAATACAAAGAGATTGTAGCCACCAGCCTACTGGCCGCATCACTCCACGAGTATCTAGCGGAGAGGATACCCACAGTAGGAGAGCAGGTTTACCTTCATGCTATTGTATTTGCGACATATGAGGATGCTCAGAGCGCGAGGGCAAGATGGGAGGCAGGGGAAGAACTTGCCGACCTCGCCAGAGAGCTATCAGTGGATGAACAGTCCAGGGAAAGGGTTGGTGACCTTGGCTGGCTGCCTCGTGGCATCCTCGGTTCCAAGCTTGATACGGTAGTGTTTAGCCTGGCTCCTGGGGAAGTGAGCGAGCCCTTGCGAATGGAAGAGAACGAGTACTGTTTCTTCATGGTCTCAGGGAAAGACGCTGCTCGGCAAATAGATGAGAACCACGTCCAAATACTGAAGGACGGAGCACTTCAGGACTGGCTTTCGGAAGAAGTGGGGTTTCATGAAGTGAAATACGACTTCGATTCAGAGATCTATGCCTGGATGAACTGGCAACTGGCGAAGGAATGAACTGGCTGACGTAGGCATTGATGTGTCTGGCCACGCGGAGCAGGTACCGGGAAAATGATACGAGTTGAGAACCTGGTCAAGTACTACGGGAAGCACCTGGCGGTAGACAGCATTAGCTTCAATGTAGGAAAGGGAGAGATCGTGGGGTTCCTTGGCCCCAACGCAGCGGGAAAGACGACCACGATGCGCATCCTTACCGGGTTTCTAATGCCAACCAGCGGTGAGGTATGGGTTGCGGGCTATGACATGATGAAGCGCTCTCTGGAGGCGCGTCAGCACATTGGCTACCTTCCAGAGGCGATCCCCCTGTATAGCGACATGACCGTCCGTTCTTACCTCGACTTCTTCGCCAGACTCAGAGGATTGGACAGAAACAGGATAAAGACCAGAATAGAAGAAGTGGTGGACACATGTCACCTGGAGGAATATATCGATGTACTTATCGGCAGGCTATCAAGGGGATTCAGGCAGCGGGTTGGCGTGGCTCAGGCGATTATGCATAAGCCCGAGGTACTGGTTCTGGATGAACCAACGGCGGGCATCGATCCCATTCAGGTAGCTGCCACAAGGCAGCTCATCAAGGAACTGGGCAAGGAGTGTACCGTCATTATCTCCTCCCATATTCTTCCTGAAGTAAGCATGACCTGTGAACGCGTGATCATCATAGATGAAGGCAGAATTGTGGCCGAAGACCGTATTGAGAGCCTTTCGGCTGTGGTACGTGGTTCGAAGCGTTTCCGCCTTGAAGTAGAAGGGCCTTCTGAGGAAGTAGCTGAGCGTCTGCGCCAGACCGACGGTGTTGACCAGGTTATGTACGAAGACCCTTACTACATTATTGAATGCTCGGCCGAGCAGGACCCGCGTGGCAAAATAATGAAAACCTTAGTCCAGGGCGGTTGGACTTTACTATCCATGGAACCTGTGGAATTGAGCCTCGAGGACATCTTCCTCAGACTAACCACTGCAGAGGAAGAGGAGAAGGGCCAGTGAGAAACACGGCGACTATTGCCTTCAAGGAGTTCAAGTCCTACCTGACGTCACCTGTGGGCTATATAGTTATTGGTATCTTCTTGGCGCTTACCGGCTTTGTCTTCAGCATCAGTCCTGCCACCTATTTCGAGACCAGTATCAAGGGTTTTATGGGAATAGGCAGTGTGCTGCTGCTGTTGCTGGCGTCAGTGCTCACCATGCGTTTGCTTGCCGAAGAGAGGAAGATGGGGACCGCGGAGCTTCTGCTCACGGCGCCGGTGAGAGATAGCGAGATAGTGGTGGGGAAGTTCTTGGGCAGCCTGGGCATCCTTGCGGTAATGCTGGTGCTCACGTTCTACTACCCTGTTCTACTGATGTGGTTTGGCGACCCTGATCTGGGGCCCATTGCCACGGGCTACCTCGGTCTCTTTCTTCTGGGCTGTGCTTCGCTGGCGGTGGGGTTGTTCGCTTCGTCATTGACCTCAAACCAGATTGTGGCGGCGGTGGTCGCCGGGGGAATTCTCTTCGCCTTGTGGTTTCTGGGCTGGACAACCGATTTCCTTCCTGAGGGTTTGGGAGAGGTGATTGGCTACATGTCTCTTTCCTACTACTTCTCTGATTTCACAAGGGGAGTGATTGATACCAGGGCCGTAGTCTACTATCTGAGCATCATGGGCCTATTTCTATTTCTAACGGTGAGATCCTTGGAAAACAGCAGGTGGAGTTGAATGCAGACTAACCCCAAGGCTTATGGATTTTCCGGCATTATCGCTGTGCTGGGGCTGTTGGTCCTGCTGGTGGGTCTTGTAGTCATGTTGTTACTGCCCAACATCCGATATGCGGCTTGGGGCATCATAGCGTTGGGGATGCTCCTCCTGGCCGCGGCTTTCGTCATCGATTTCAGGCGGGTCAGAAGTGCCCTCACTGGTAGGCGCGGGCTGTTCAGTACCGGTACTACGGTGATGGCTTCAGTCTCCATCGGTATTGTCCTTTTGGTCAACGCTATTAGCGTGGGCAATTATCAGCGCTTTGACATCACCGGTGTGGCGCAATTCACCCTGACCTCGCAGACAAAGGAGGTTCTCAGCCAGTTGGAAATACAGGTACAGGCTCTGTGTTTCTTCACTCCGCAAGACCCCTACGGTGTTGGTGACTATGCCACTGATTTGCTGACCGTGTACCAGGACTGTACTGACCAACTCAGTGTGGAGTTCATTGACCCTGATGAGCATCCGGACCAGGCGAGGCAGTATGGCATAATGGAGTATCAGACAGTTGTCTTCGAAAGTCATGACGGGCGCCGTCTGGTAACGGCGGGGGAGATTGTTGAGGAAGCGGAACACGCCTTTACCAGCGCTATCCTGGAGGTCACCGGCACTGTCCAGAAAAGGATATACTTCCTCACTGGCCACGGTGAGAGCAGCATTAACTTGGACTACAGCTTTGCCAAGGAGGGCCTTCGAGATAACCTCTACTGGGTAGGCACGCTGGATCTTCTGCGTACGCCTCAAATCCCCGGGGATTGTGCCGCCGTGGTGATTGCAGCGCCGCGGAAGTCACTAACCAACGACGAGGTCGAGATTATCAAGCGCTATCTTGAAAGCGGCGGACGGGCACTGATTCTCATAAACCCTGGCTGTCCGCAAGAGATCCAGCAATTGCTCTCTGCGTGGGGGGTTGAAATAGAAGACGGGACCGTTATCGACCGAACGTCTTGCGTGGCTCCCAGTATGGACAGCCCTAGCGTACCAAGGACCAGGAATCTCTTCGGTATGTCGATCACCTACTTCCCCGGGGCTACCGCTGTCATTCCTGAAGAAGGGGTGGCGGAGAATATTGAAATGGTCGCACTGGTCTGGACAAGCAAGGACAGCTGGCTGGAAAGGGATCTTGATCCCAATGAAGAGCCTGAGTTTGATGAGGGAATAGACCGGCGGGGACCCCTGGCTCTGGGCGTCCTTATTGGCGGTGCTGCAATCGATGAAGCTGAGGAAGAACTAACTCAGGAAGACGAAGGGACTCGCCTGGTAGTCTTCGGTGATTCCGACTTCGCCTCAAACGAGCACTTCTACAACGGCAACAACGGTGACCTCTTTCTCAACTCAGTGAACTGGCTGGGTCAGGGGACAGAACTAGTCACAATCCACCGCAAGGTCCTTCCATTCCGCAGGCTTGTGGTTGGCCCAGAGGTGGTGGACTTCATCAAGTATTCCAGTGCCGTCGTGCTTCCTTTCCTGGTGCTGGTGGCAGGAGCTATCGTCTGGTGGCGGAGAAGGTAGTCGGGTAGGCTTGTCTCGGGGAGGATATCGCTTGAGAGTCAGTTATATCCTTATTCTGCTTGCCATTCTCCTTGCTCTGGGAGGCTATTATTACCTTTCTAGTAGGCCTGAGCCTGCCCCAGAACCAGAGCCGCGGGTGTTCGTGTGGTCGGTGGAAATGGAGGAACTACAATATATTGAAATACGGCTGTCTCACGAAGGCAAGAGCCAGGCATTTATTAAAGAAGCGGACAGGACCTGGCATTTCGATGACCCTGAGAGGTCCGAGGTAGATATGAAACGATGGGGTGGAGGCATACCGCTTCTACTGAGCGGCCCTGGAGCGGAAAGGGTCATTGCCGAAGATGCTACAGAAGGGAAACTCGCTGAGTTTGGCTTGGCTGAACCACGAATGGAGATAACTGTAACCTTGGAGGATGGGACTGTCCTCAATATAGCAGTGGGTGACTGGACGCCGGACGGCAATGCCTTCTACATGCAAGTCCCGGGGTCCGACGACGTATGCTTGGTTGACTATACCTGGTATGGAGTGATTGAACGCCTGGTGGAGGATCCACCCTATGTTGTCCCTTCGACCGATTAGTCAACAGGACTCCATGATTGCGCATTGAAGAACTGTCCTGCGTTTTTCCTCGTAATGGGTAGCATCCGATCACAAGCGCGCTTCGCCAAGGTTGCACTTCCCCGCAATTGGGCTGGCCAGCAACCTTCAGCTCCTGTCGACGTTGCTCACTACCCCCTGGCCGTGGCGCTTCATCTTCACCTGCAGCCTTTTCCTCAGGGCACTCGCGATATCCCTTGCCAGGACATCTTTGCTTGAGCCAGAGGCGAGCCCCTTGACAAGTACATTCAGGCCCGATTTGACCTCGTCATTGGGACCGGGCAAGGCTACTATTAGACTGTCGAAGGCCTGTCCCACAGCTATCCTGACACCGTCCTTAAGGTGCCTTCCAGTCCCCTGTTGATACTTGCATACGTACGGAGTGGCCGCTTCCGGGTCTAATGCCAACACTGCCTCAATGGTACGGTCCTTGACTTCGGCGCCTACGCCGCCGGTAGTTATGACTAGGCCATAGCCATCATCAGCGGCCTGTCTCAAACTGGCTGTGATCAGCAATTCATCATCGCTGAGGGTAGGACCTGGGGTTACTGAATAGCCTTCGGCTTCCAATCTCTGACGGATGGTGGGGGTATTGGCATCTTTGATCTGGCCGCTGGCGACTTCAAATCCTGTAGAGAAGACTATTGCCCTCTTTGTCAGCCTCTGGCGGATTTCCTCGGCAATAGATTTCGAGCGCCGTAAGGCTGGCCCGGCTTTGCGGTAATCGAGAGCAATCCAACCCAGCATGCCCTCGGAACAGATTGACGCGTTTTCAGTAATGCTTACCCCTGGGAGCTTCGATAGCCTTTGCAGCAGTCCATCCTTTTTCCCGAGGATATCGTAGGCATCCACGCTCTCTTCCAGAACATCAATGGTCAGAGTCTGCCCTTGCACGTCGGTTACAAGGATGCTATCGCGCTGCATCCCCAGCATGTCAGCTACGGTAGCCGCAATCTCGTTCAGATTGGCGTTTTGCAGCGCTACTCCTTCAATCCGTAGCTCGGTTTTTCTCAACAGGTCGAATTCTGCCATTTCTAAACCCCTCCCGTCTTGCTGCCATCGGTATTGACTACCTCCAATCTCATATCCAATAGTGGCGCATCTACTATTTGTCGGCCTATGCAGAGGATATCTATGTCCAGGGCCTTCAGCTCATCAATATCCTCCAGCCTGATGCCACCGCTGAAGGCGATTTTGACCCTGTTTCTCAAGCCCAGCTTGAGCAGTTTCCCAACCACCAGTTTCACGTCACCCGGTCTCCCCGTATCAATAAGAAGAATGTCGGCGCCTTCTTCGACAGCCTGGCATGCTTCTGAGACGATGTCTTCGTGCCTGCCCTTCAGTTGGACGGCTTTCAGATGGTCTTTCAGGTGTGTGACGGCTTTCAGACTTTCCGTTATCCCGCCGAATAGCTCGACATAGTTCTTGTCCAGGTATACGAAGGGGTCAGCACTGATGTGGGTCAGGGCTCCCCCGATGGCCGCGGCCTGGCGGATTGTCTCCTTCAGCAGCCAGGGCATTTTCTTCCAAGCGCCACACACTATCTGCGGTCTTCCCCCTGCTGCTTCAACGGCCTTGTGAGCAGCGGTGGCAACGCCTGATGGCTTCGCAATGAGGCCCATCAACATATCTTCAGCCATCACCACCTGTTTTGCGTTTCCGCAAAACCTGGCTATCTCCTCTCCCTTTCTGACCTGGCTGCCTTCGTCGAGCATTTTCTCCACAGATAAGCCCATTTTCTCGGCTTCCCCCTTTGCCAGTGTGGTCCCAACCACTATCCCGCTGTCATCGGCTATTATGGAGGCCGTGACCCTTTTGTCGGCCACGCTGCCCAATATCCTCTCTCTCAGGTCTTCCACTTCACTCTTGCTTTCCGTCACATTATGGTTCAAGACCGGTGGTACTATAGCCCGTGAGAGTCAATGCCCCTCTGCCGGAGCCACCGGGGCAAAAGCTCTTCGTCGACATTCCGGCTTACTTCGGGGGCTTTCTTCAGCAGGAACTCTGCCATAGGTGGGCTCAGGTTGATGTTACCAAAACTCCCATCAAACACAATTACGTTATTCGTCCCGGCAACTCGGCGAGCAAACCCCATGGCCGTCTCAAGGCTTTCGGCAGTGACTGCAAAACTCATGAACTCAGGGTTAGAAGAATCAGTCATCAGCATGTCTGCCAGGTCTCTACCCACCACCACGGTGGGGATACTCATAGGCAGCTCCGTGCAGGTCATCCCCGTCCACATATGGTTGATTACCAATGCCTTGATTGAGGGGTTGACGGCTTTCACCTTCGGAGCTCCGGGAGACTTCTCAAAGAGGGCAAAACCGGTGCCTGCTGGGATGTTTTCAAGGTCGAAGTAGTCCAGCTTGGCATTGACTAAGTTGCCGAAGTTCATGCCGCCGGCATGCACATATGGTGGCCACCGGCCCGCATCCAGCACGGCTATACATTCTTCTATCTCGGCAAACAGCCGCAGCAGTTTCCCGTAGGAGTTAAGGATGGTTACCGTTAGCCTTCGGTCAAATCGATGGAGGTCGTTGTCGGCATCTATGCCTATTATTCCTGCTGGTGAGGTCATCAGGAAGCAACCGAAGGTGAACCTCTGCTGAACGAATGGGGAATCGAAGATGGCCTTCTGCACAAAATTAGAGCTACGGGGACCGAAATTGAAATGGTACACCCCTCTCGTCTCAAACCTGGCATAAGACATAGCAAACGGTTTCAGAGCGCGGTTAATCAGACGATGCCAGTACAGCTCTCTCAAGTCGCCGTAGTGAGCGTGGATAAACCAGTCAGCATCATATGCACGGGCGACCCCGTAGAGTGTCCCAATCTCGGTTTCTATGGGGACCCCCTTATCAAATGAGGTTATTCCGGTTGCTCGCCCATTGAAATACTGGTCGAATTTGTAGTACTGGATTAGCTCCTTTGATTCCTTGAGCCCGCCTCCTGCGGCTACCCTCAAGCGTATATTCCTACAGCCAGTCCTTTCTTCAACCACGTCCCTTATGGTCCTGAGCATTTCGGCATAGGGTTCACCTCCTAAGATGAGGAAACCGTGCTCAGAGCACAGGAGGTTGACCGTGTGCTGCGTTTGAATCATGCCCATGTTGATGCCGGCGAGGGCATCTTCAGTACCCTTCCTGACGGCTGAAAGGTCGTTACCCCCCAAGTATATTTCCTCGGCGATATCGGGAAAGAGCTCCTTTACCCCCAGAGACACTATTCCTGGCAGTTGAGCTGCTCGCTGGCGAGGCTGCGGACCGTATACAGACGGCATAATGCTTGGTGGTGAGACCGCTTCCTTTAGCATCACTTTCCTCCATTCTAGTGCAAGCGAAACAATGGTTCTCAGAATCTCCTGAACACTTCTTTGTCTTCCTTGAAGTAGTACCCGGGATGTTTCTGCGCTGTTTCCTCCGGCACGTCCCACAAAGTGGGTGCAAGGTCATACCAGCGGTGGTCTTTGGGTGGAGCTATCTTCACGCCATGGGCTCTGAGCAATCTCAGCATTGGCTCCATGCAGTATACCGTACATCCCGAGCGTGCTCCGGTCATCAGGGAAATCTCCTCCGGTGATTTGGCACCTTTTAAAACTGCGGCCGCGGCTTCACTCACCCGGGTGCCGGTGCACAGACAAAGGAACTGCCGGGGGTGGAGGTGCGCCTTAACACACAATTCCCTCAGCTCTACTTGGTCAACCTCGCTCATCTCTACCCCCAACAACATTGGCGTAGGGCGAGGGACAATCGTGACAGCATCTTGCTGACACGCGTCACGGCAACGGAAGCAGGCTATGCACCTTTGCTCATCCAGCCTGGCTTTCTTTTCGACTACTTCAATTGCCCCCGTAGGACATACGCTCTCACATAGCTTGTCCCCTATGCATTTCGTTTCGTCCACCTGAGCAAGGAACTTAACCACTTTCATGCCGATTGTCTCCCCTCTTTCTTGGAATACCGGCAGAGTCTCGTACCAAGTTCGCCTTTTCCTTCCCCCGTGGTACTCTACTACCTTCACGGCATTTCTTCAAGCCTTCCACGTGTGTTCAGCAGTTGTCTAGTACGCTGCATTTGCGTCATGCTGAGAGTTGCTACGAAAGCGCAAGGCGCATCGAGGCCTTGATGCAAGTAGCCCGACGGGTGCATCGGCTATGAAAGCCTGTGGGCTGAACACAGGGCCAGTTCGTGGTGTGCTAGCCCACTCTAGCTGCTGTCTGTGGCGCTGGGGAATGGGCGGAGCAATGTGTCCTCCAGCGTGAGGTGAGGTCGTACTGGCGGTGTGACATTGGTGTAGCCAACTGCCACCAGTGCTAGCAGCAGGATATCCTTCGGGATGCCTAGGAGGTCCTTGATCTGCTGCCTGTCGCTTATGGCTCCCACCCAGCACGAACCTAGTCCCAGCGCGGTCGCCATAAGAACCAGGTGCTCTGCCGCGATATATGTATTGGCGGTGGCCGGTGTGATGAATGTCGCCGGGTCGGGCTCGACAGCAGAATCGAGATAACTCCGATATATGGGGTCATTCACGCTGCTGGCGGGTAATACCCCTGAGTCGATGGCTTCCTGGCGGCGTTGCCGGTATGTCTCTTTCGAATAAGACGAGAGGTCGGCGCAGACAACGAACACGACGCCCGCTTCCTCAATGAAGGCTTGATTGAAACATAGTTGGCGCAATTTCTTCTTCTCTTCCGTGTCAGTGACAACGATGAAGCGCCACGGCTGCGAATTACTGGCAGACGGTGCCAGACGGGCTGCCTCTAGCATCTGGAGGACCATCTCCTGCGAGACGGGCTCTTGCCTGAAACTGCGGGTGCTACGGCGCTGCTGCATAGCTTCGGCTACAGTTAGCATGTGCTGTACCTCCTCGACCTGATACCCTGTTGGGGATGCCTCACGG
>JADHWZ010000065.1 GCA_016783225.1 Dehalococcoidia bacterium
CATAGCCAGCACCCCTCAAGCCCACCAGCCAACAGGGAACTAGCTTTGTATCCGCATCTATGGCTGTCCATGTCCAGACATCACCATAGCCAAACTCGCCATCATGTTCCCTTGGAACATTCTTGGCTTTTGAATAAACAAAGCTCCAGATTTCATCACACTGGATATGCTTGCATGGTAAATCATGCATTACCCAAAAATGTCATGGCTTGCTCTTTAGAGTCGGAATTGTTGAAACCTGTACTTTTTGACTTTTGACTCGTCATTTTGCCTGTTCAAAACGGATAGACATTCTGGCGTTAGAACACTTTGGGCACAACAGTAGACACAGAATAAGCTTCAAGCCCCTGCTGGCGAAGCCGCCCATGTAATTCCTCAGCCCCGGCCTCACTATCCACCGGAGCGAAAAGGGCCGGCCCTGAGCCAGCCAAATGGATGCCCACGCCGCCAGCTTCCTCAAAACGCTTCCAATACTCTTCAAGTCCCGCGAAGGCATCGAAGGCTACTTGGTCGAAAACATTAAACAACAGAGAAGGACTGACTTGTCTGTCCCGAGACCAGGCTTGCACAGCTTTGCCGGTGAATTGCCCTTGAGTAAAACGCCGGTCATCCAGCCGGCCATAAAGCTGTTGTGTTTTGCCAGGCATTTCGGGCAATGGCGGCAGTAGCAAGACAAACCAGCTTGGCAACGAGGCTGACAAAGGAGTCACCTTTTCGCCTTTGCCCTCTACCAAGGCCGTGCCCCCATGAATGAAAAAGGGGACATCTGACCCCAGCTTAGCTCCCAGCCCAACCAAATCTGAAGTCGTCAGTTCCACCTCCCAGAGCCTGTTGAGGGCCAACAAAGCAGCAGCCGCATCGCTGCTACCGCCACCCAAACCGGCACCCCAGGGAATTCGCTTCTCAAGTCCAATCTTGACCCCCTTCTCACAACCACTAACTTCCTTAAGCAATTCAGCCGCTTGGATTACCAGGTTATCCGAAGACTGCAAACTCGGCTCGGTGCACTGCAAAGAAATCCCCCTGGCTAGCTCAAAAGAAAGGACATCGCACAGGCTGATTGTTTGAACCAGACTACGAATCTCGTGATAGCCATCATCACGTTTGCCCAAAACCTCGAGGACAAGGTTGATCTTAGCCGGTGCTAAGCCAGTCAGCATGGCGTCCTAATCCTTCCTTCAAGCTGCCCAAACCTCATACAACCTCGCCCACTCTTCGAGGCTGAGCGTCTCGGCTCGGCGCTGAGACTCTATTCCGGCTCTCTCCAGCAATGACGCAACTTCAGCCGGTTTCACTCCCATGCCTTGAGCTAGCGAATTGTGCAGCTGCTTGCGAGGTGAGCTGAACCCACGCTTGACCACGTCGAAAAAGCCATTGATATCAGCTACATTAACTGCGGGTTCTGGAAGTAGGTCAAAACGCACAATAGCTGAATCTACCTTCGGCGGTGGATAAAAGCTTTGCGATGGCACATGCGAGATGATTTTCGGCTTACTGTATACTTGCAGGCTAACCGCCAGCAAACTCATCTTTCCTGGACCGGCAACAATAGCTTCGCCGACTTCCTTCTGAACCATTACCACCATCAATGAGGGTTTGGGCGAGGCTTCAACGAAATGGCGCAATATGGGGGAAGTAATATAATAGGGTAGATTAGCCACCACTTTATAATCGCTTTTTCTTTCCAATAGCTGCAATGGACTAACCTTGAGTATATCGGCATTAATTACATCGACGTTGGGCAGGGAAGCCAGCCTGCGCTTCAGGAGCGAAGCCAGTTTTGTATCAAGCTCTACAGCAACAACTTTGCCGGCCCGTCGGGCCAGTTCGCTAGTCAATACGCCCAAGCCAGGGCCGATTTCAATTACAATGTCTTCTGGGGAGAGCTCAGCAGCTACGAGTATGGTGTCCAGGATAGCTTCATCTACAAGGAAATGCTGCCCCAGCCTTTTCTTTGGCCTGATACCAGACTGGCGAAGCAGCTTGCCGACCTGGACTGAGGATGGACTCGCTTTCCTAGGCACCTGAAGCCTTCAAATCCCGTGACACCTGGTAGCTCTGAATCTCAAGATTCAGAATCCTTTGGGCATTCCTAATACTACACTTTCTCAACAGCTTTCGGCCTACAGCCGCCCTGAGACTCCTCAAGCCACCGCTTCGGCGGGATATCAGCATAGTCAGCTACCGATAGGTACATCGGGATATTTGCGGGTCAGCTTAACCATCTCGCCATCGGAGTTGCTGGCATCCTACCCAGTCTCACATCGAGCATAGCGACCTGCAAGGTCAAGCAAGAAGGCATTGGCCAGCCTACGGATAGCCAAGGCGCATCCTTTGTCCACCCCCAGAACCGATGCCAACGTCCGGACGGTAGTCAAGGTCGAGAATTTACTCTAAGGCGCTCTGAACTTGGTCCAATCTGGGGGCCTTTTCTCCAGATAGGCGGCACGCCCTTCCATGGCCTCGTCAGAACCGTAATACTGCCACAGGGAATTCATTGCCATAGCCTCGACACCATACACCATGTCTGTGAACAGATTGAAGGAGGCTTTAAGTTGCCTCAGCGCTGTGGGACTCATTGCCAGTATCCGTTCACACCACTTCTTGACTTCCTCCTCGAGCTTGTCAGGTGGGACCACCTTATTCACTAGACCCATCTGGTAAGCTTCCTGAGCAGTGTACTGCCAGCACAAGAACCACATCTCTCTGGCCCTCTTCTCCCCAATCACTCTGGCCAGATAAGTAGATCCGAAACCAGCATCATAACTTCCTACCCTGGGGCCAACCTGTCCTAACTTGGCAGTCTCAGAAGCAATGGCCAGGTCGCACACAGTGACAAGTACATTGCCCCCGCCGATAGCGAAACCATTCACTGCAGCAATCACTGGCTTAGGCGCTTCCCTGATAGCCCGATGAACATCAATTATGTGTACCATTTCGGGGCTATACCCAGCTTTTCCCGGAACGACATCCGTGGCATCGCCGCCAGTACAAAAGGCTTTATCACCGGCGCCAGTTAGCACTACCACTCCCACACTGTTATCAAAGCCAACGTCTTCAAATGCCTGCTTGAGTTCTAAAGCAGTCTTCCCGCGGAAGGCATTGTATAATGCCGGCCTGTTTATCATTATTCTGGCAGCGCCGTCCATAGCCCAGGGTTTTTCGTATGTGATATCCTCGAAATCCATGTTTGATCTCCTTTCAGAATGAATCTAGATGAGTATTACATCATTGTGTAGCCACCGCTGACGCTGATGGTTTGTCCAGTCACGAAGCTGGCCATATCCGAAACTAAGAAGACAACAACATTGGCGACATCCTCAGGTTTTCCCAGTCGGCGCAAAGGATATGCCTTGGTTGCTTTCTCCCGGGCCTCCGGAGTGAATAACTGACCCGCCACCACGTCTTTCCACATGCTTAACTCGCCAGCATACTCCGGATTATCAGGTATGGTAAGTCCGGGGCAAACGACATTAACGTTTATGCCATACCGACCTAATTCCCGAGCCAGCGACTTGGATAAAGCGATGACACCACCTTTACATCCGGCATAGACCGCTTCCCTGTATTCTCCCATCCTGCCAGCATCGGAGCCAATACTAACAATCTTGCCATATTTCCGTTCAACCATATGGTCTAAGACCGCTCTAGTGCAGTTTATGACACCCCAAAAACTGAGACTTACTTCCTTCTCCCATTCAGCCCTGGGTGTCTCAATGAACAGCCGGTCCATAACCCAGCCAACATTGTTGACAAGTATATCTATTCCTCCGAACTGTTCCAGTGTCTTCTTAACCGTGGCGGCTACTGAGTCAACGTCAGTAACATCGGTTTTGATAGCCACAGCCTTGCCACCTAGGGCATCAGCCTCCTTAGCTACCTCTTGCCCCTGAGCTTCGTCTATATCTGCAATCACCACATTCGAGCGCTCTTTGGCAAAGGCCAAGACTATACTCCGGCCAATATTTGAGCCACCACCGGTTACAATCACCGTCTTGCCAGCTAAATTCAAGTCCACTTTCGAGTCTCCTCCTTCAAAATGAAATTATTCGACATGGGTCGTGCACCGACCGTTGATCTTGCCTCCCAGCTTACTCCAGTTAGCCAGCTCCGACCAGGCAACCTTGCGGCACCCGGAGAATGCTACTTACCGCTGCTTCCTTCCGGACCTGACGGGGTTCATAGCTCTCCGCCGCGCAAGACCCAGCCCTCAACACCGCTTTACCACAGCAGTCCCAAAAGACGAAAACCTCGAGCCGGAATTCAACCCCGCTATAGCGGATCTCGGGTACAGGGCACCGCTAGCTCCCCGTCTAGCACGACCCAAGCAAATATTACTACGGAGTATCGAATTTTTCAAGCTTACCAGCCTTCGTTCAAACGCTCAATCAACGGCAACGGCAGTCCTCGTTCCTCCATCTTGTTCTGCGTAGCTGAGATATCATACTCAACCCGATAGTGATGGACAGTCCGGGCGTCGGCATCATAAATGGCGTAGCTCGCCCGAGGGTCGCCATCTCGAGGCTGCCCAACACCACCAGGATTGATAATCAGGCGTGTCCCCTCCAACTTCAAGTTCATCCCACCCGGAAACCCCTTATAGGCAGCAGCATTGTCGGTATACTCAAAAATCAGCGGGACATGCGAGTGTCCCACAAAGCAAAAAGCCGTTTCGAAATGGCCAAAGTTGACTTTGGCCACCTCAATCGACAGTACGTATTCCCAAAGGGGTTCCCGCGGGCTGCCGTGAACCAGTGTAAAATCACCTTGACCAATGCTGAGAGGCAAGCTTTTCAAATAGTCTACATCTTCCTCGGTTAGCTGTTGACTTGTCCAGTGGCAAGCCTGAGCAGCAACGGTATTGAAGTCGGAAGTATCCATCTTGCCTATCGCTGCCCAATCATGATTGCCGGCAACACATATATGCTCATGTTGACGCAGAAGCTCAATGCACTCATGAGGGTCAGGCCCATAGCCCACCACGTCACCAAGACACCATATCTTGTCAAAACCCCCTCTCCTGCCGGCATCCCTCAGCACTGCCTCGAAAGCAGCTAAATTGCTGTGCATATCGCCAAGGATTGCATACCTCATTCCGCCTAACTATACCATCCAAAGGGCGATTTGTTAAGTTGAAGAGGAGACAACAGGTAAATAATCTGGACAAGCTCCACCGAGGTATTGATAATAGAAAGAGGGAGGAGTAATATCCTATACAGGCGGAGCTTAGATAAAGTCACGACTGGTAAATCAAAGGGGCAAGTATGATCAGCAAGAGCATCGAGGAGAAGTCAGGCTACACGTCGTTACATCAACGCAGCTTCTCGAATGCCCAGAGGAGGGCAATGAGCCGTCTTGATAGGCAAACGCGGCCAGACATTTTGTGATTATCGCAGGGAACATGGCAGCTTTATTAGATAAATGCCTTCCTTAAGTCCAATGATAGTAGGAGTGGAAACAGAATATACTATTTTGCCTATGCCTCTAATCTGAATAGGGAACAGATGGCAGAGCGTGCCCCTGACAGCAAACCTGGGTTCGGTGCTACACTGCCCAATTACAAGCTGATATTCACCGGGTGGTCGAGGCAGCAGCGAGGTGGAGTTGCTAGCATCAAGCCGCTCAGAGGAGAGAGGGTTGTCGGGGCTGTGTATGAAATCTCCAATAGAGATTTGAGGTTGTTGGATAAGTATGAGGGCTACCCCACTACCTATAATCGGATGAATGTAACTGTATGGACAGAGGCGGGAAATCCCATAGAAGCCACAACCTATATCAAGGTTGAGCAATCGGAGGAGACACGACCTTCTCGGGAATACCTGGCAATTATTCAGCAGGGTTACAGAGACTGGGAAATAGTCTAACTGCCGAGATGTCGCCCCTGTTCTCAGGGGTTCTCGCTGATAGCTATCGTAATAACGGTATCACCTTCAAACGAGGGATTCCCCATCGGGTCTCTCGCTGTGACCTTATTCAGGACATCCATCCCTTCTATCACCTGTCCGAATACCGTATGTTTGCCGTCGAGGTGAGCTTGAGGTGCATAGGCGATGAAGAACTGACTACCATTGGTATTGGGGCCACTGTTAGCCATAGACAAAGCTCCAGCAGTATGACTACGCTGACTGAATTCATCTTCAAAAGCGTAGCCAGGGCCACCAGTCCCAGTCCCAGTAGGGTCTCCCCCCTGTGCCATAAAGCCGGGTATCACTCGATGGAAAGTGGTGCCGTTGTAGAAACCCTCCCTGGCAAGAAACACGAAGTTGTTCACAGTCCTTGGAGCGTCGTCAACGAATAGCTCCAAGACGATATCCCCCTTCTCGGTCTCAATAGTAGCTGCATACTGCTTATCGACGTCGATGGTCATGGGAGGAGGAACAACATAAGTCTTGGTCATCGCACGCTCTCCTTCGGTGTCATCTGACATATTCATACCAACTATAACCAAAATAATCAAAATAGCAAGGCCGACAATCAAGAAAACAGGCCAGAATTTGCGAACTGCTGGGCGAGACTTCCGCGGTGCTTTTTTCTTTGGTTGCTGCTTCGGCTTCGACTTGCCTTTTCGTGCAAGCCATTCAGAGTCGTACTCCTGTCTCTTTCGAGGGTCCTTCAGCACCTGATAAGCATGATTTGCCCTTGCCAACCCTTTCTCGGCTTTTTCCTTGGCTGGACCCGAAGCCCCGTGCATCCGGTTGGGACGCAAATCAAGACACCTCTCACCGTAAGCCTTCTTGACTTCCTTGGGAGTCGCCTTTGGACTGACTCCTAGTATCTCGTAATAGTCCTCGAATTCGTCCATATTCTGTCACCTAATTTTGCTTCAGGAGTTTCCATTTACGCCCAGATGACACCACTTTCGCTGGCGCGCTAATAACCTGGTCAGGCTGCCTTCTTCAAGCCCTCAGCCCCGAGATCCAGTACATCCGACAAGACACAGCCGTACGCGTTGGTTGACCTCTTGGTTGAAGGTTACTTCTCAGACTCCAAATGGGGATCCCAATTGGAAGCCCAAGGCGAGCCATACGATGGCGAATATCAGGTAGGTTATGCCACCAATCAACAGGCTGAGCAATGCCATCCGCCAATACAAGCCCCAGGCCAGTCCCCACGTGGGCCTGATCTGCGTTTGCCCTGGACTGGCAACAGGCTCCACGACTCTGACAACGTTCTGCTGCCTCTCACTGACCACTTCGGGCTGCCTCTCGCTGACCACCTGTGGCTCGCGCTCGCCAGTCAGTTGCGCCCCACAAGCTCCACAAAACTGCTTGCCCACATCGTTTTCGGAACCGCAACTAGGGCATGCGGCGCTTTGCTGGGCTGCCTCGCCAGCCAGATTTCCCCCACAAGCTCCACAAAACTGCTTGCCTACATCATTTTCGGAACCGCAACTAGGGCATGCGATTCTCTCCTGCTTCACCTCACCACCCAGTTTCGCTCCACAAGCTCCGCAAAACTGCTGTCCCGCATTATTCACCGAACCACAACTGGGACAATTCACCTTTTGCTCCATATTATCAGCCCCCCTCTCCTTTTTACCGCATTATATAACTTGCAATTGCCATGCACAAGACCGCGGACCCATCAAGCTGTCAAAGGAAAACCCGGAATTGCTTCCTGAGACCAAAATGAGGGGCATGTGTTATAATCCCAGCGATGAAGGTCTCTGATCTGGGGGAATTCGGCTTAATTGAACTCTTGGCCGATATTGTCGACAAGACCAAGAATTCCCAGAGTGCCTCATGGAGACAGTTGCTCATTGGTATTGGCGATGACGCCGCTGCTTGGCGGGACAGTGGGCCCATCCGATTAGCCACCACAGACAGTCTCATTCAGGACACACACTTCGACCTGGGCATTACCGGTTGGGAGGAACTCGGCCGGAAGGCCATCGCAGTGAATCTGAGCGATATTGCAGCTATGGGCGGCATTCCCGAATACGCTCTCGTTTCTCTGGCTCTGCCCGGGCAGCTTGAAACAGACTGTATCGCCAGCCTTTACCAGGGCATGGCACAGATAGCTAGCGAGTTTGGCGTCGCCGTGGCCGGAGGTAATATCGCTGCCGCTGGCAAGACCATGATTACTGTCACCGTCCTTGGTAGGCTGGAAGGCGAGTCTGCGCTCACTCGCTCGGCAGCCATACCTGGCGAACAAGTAGCTGTTACCGGGCACCTTGGGCTATCAGCCGCTGGCCTCAGAATGCTCAAACAGAACCTTGACCTCGATGCCGAAACCCGCAGACTTCTCAGGCAAGCCCATCTCCAGCCCGTGCCCAGAGTAGAAGAGGGACAGATTTTGCTGCACCAGGGAGTCAGGGCCGCCATAGACATCAGCGACGGCTTGGTTGCTGACTTGGCTCACATATGCAAAGCGAGCCGAGTCAGCGCTACAATAGAGGGAAGGTTGGTGCCAATCCACCCTTTGGTCAAAGCGAACTTCAAAGCAGAGTACCAGCAATTGGCTCTGGCCGGCGGCGAGGATTATGAGCTGCTTTTCACCGCAACAAACCAAGTTATCAACCAGGTAAAGCAAGGCGTCTCCTGCCCGGTGACCGTAATTGGTGAGATAATTGAGGGGACGCCGGGACAGGTGACCCTGGTTGACACCGCTGGTAAGAGTATTGGTTGGCACGAAGCAGGCTGGGAGCATTTCAAATCTGAGGCATGAACACCAAAATGACAGCTTTAGAGCTCAATTCTCATAGCCCAGAGCAAACTCAACGTTTAGGAGTCCAACTCGGGGAACTAGCTCAGGCCGGTGACGTCTTTCTTCTTTCTGGCAGCCTGGGGAGCGGCAAGACTTGCCTGACACAAGGTATTGCCTGGGGCACTGGTGTCAAAGAGTATGCCTTCAGTCCTTCCTTTGTCATAGTCAGAGAGTATTACGGCAGACTTCCCCTGTATCACATGGATTTCTACCGACTGCATAGCATCGATGAAATCGTAGACCTGGGGCTCGACGAATACTTCTATGGCAACGGTGCTTGTGTAGTCGAATGGGCCGAAAAAGGCATAACAGTGTTGCCTCAAGAGAACCTGCTCGTATGGTTCAGCTACACAGCAGATACGGAGCGCTCCCTAAGCCTGGAACCCAGAGGCGAGCGCTATTCACAACTGCTAAAATCTCTTAACCTGGACTCGGAGGCATGGAGTTAGCTATAGATACTTCAACTGATTTCGCCAGTATCGGCTTGTCCCGTGAAGGAGAGACGATGGCCGAACTGGCGTGGCATTCAGGGCAAAACCACACCGTGGAGCTGGTGCCGAATATAGCACGTTTGCTGAATCAGACTGAGCTTGGGCCTCAATCACTTGGTGCCGTTTTCGTGGCCAAAGGCCCAGGAAGCTTCAACGGGCTTCGAGTAGGCATGAGTACAGCAAAAGGGTTAGCCTTCGCCTTGAATATCCCGCTGGTTGGAATAAGCACTCTGGAAATCGAAGCTTACCCCTTTGCCTTCACCGGGCTGCCTCTATGCCCTATTCACAATGCCGGTCGTGGGGAGATTGCCACGGCTCTCTACCAGCAAAACGATGACTGGCAATGCCTAAAAGGAGAGTATATCACCACTATCGAGATTCTATGCCAAGGAATTCAACGAAAAACGCTCTTCTGCGGTGAAATCCCGCCGTCTGCAATCCAGCAAGTAGAGCAGCGACTAGGCAAACGAGCCATAATACCCGCCCCTGCAGCGAGACTGCGTCACGCCAGCCATCTGGCGGCACTAGGCTGGCGGCGTCTGAAGAAGGGCGATCAGGATAATCCAGCAAGTCTCCAGCCCTTATACCTGCGTCAACCACCAATTACCCAGCGCAAAGTCAAATAGGAGACAAACTGCCGAAAGGAGTTTCAAATGGAAAGAAGTCTAGTACTCATCAAGCCTGATGCCATTCAACGAGGACTAACCGGAGTCATCATCTACCGCCTTGAAAGACGGGGGCTCAAGATTGTGGCGATGAAGATGCTGCAAATGGACAAAACCCTAGCCCAGCGGCATTACGCCATCCACCAGGGCAAAGCTTTCTTCAATGACCTGGTCGAATTCATCACCTCCAGCCCCATCATTGCTGCTGTCTTTGAGGGAGAAAAAACCATAGAAGCCATACGACAGACCATGGGTGCAACCGATCCAGCCAAAGCCTCCCCAGGTAGTATTAGAGGTGACTTCGGACTGGATATCCAGCAGAATCTAGTGCACGGCTCCGACTCGGCAGAAACCGCCAAACAAGAAATAAGCCTTTTCTTTTCACCAGAGGAGATTCTGGATTATCCCAAGGAAATCGACAGATGGATCACTGGATCCTGATTATCGGCGTGGCTTTATCCCACAAGTCATCCAACCGATAATAATCCCGCTGTGACGGAGAGAAGATGTGAACAATGACTTCTCCCAAATCCAGGAGAATCCACCCTGAATCAGCCGTACCCTCGCTATGATAAGGAATGACGCCTTCCTGTTTCAATATTCCGCGAATCTCTTGCCAGATAGCTTCTATCTGGCGGGTGCTGTCGCCGCTACAAACAACGAAATAATCAGCGAAAGAGCAAATCTGTCTGGCATCCAGCATAACGATATTGTCGGCCTGCT
>JADHWZ010000066.1 GCA_016783225.1 Dehalococcoidia bacterium
TCAACTCCACACTCATCCATTCCAGCAATAATCTCCTCAGCCGTTGCTAGTTTGGCTTTGGGCTGAGAATAGAGGAGTGAAAAACAAGCATCACGCCCCACATATTCAGCACGCCTTTCCCTGATTCGAGGCGGCACCACATGAGTATGGAAGTCTATAATCACCTCAAGCATTATAATTGACAAACTTGATATTCTCAACCGAGGCAAGAGCTTCAGCGGCGCAGGTCTTGTCTTCCGGCGCTGATGACATTCGCTCGGCAGGTTCAGCTTTCGAAGAGGCTATGTTGTCGGCTTCAAGGCCCTTTCGCCTCACCGCGAGCCCGCCGGACTCGGAGATAGCTGCCATCACCTTAAATGTTCTCTGAGGCAGGCTTTAGCCTCGCCAAAAACACCACTGTCTTTGCGAGCCCTTCGTTTTCTGTCATCCTGAGGGAGCGCAGTGACCGAAGGACCTGACACAGGATAAACTCCGCGAAGCAATCTCGGCCAACCACTACTGTCTTTGCGAGCCGAAGGCGTGGCAATCTCGGTGGGGATGGAGAACCTGGGGTAATCACCTCTAAATTTCAATCTGTAATTTTGCATTTTCATATTTGACCTTTACATTCCCCTCGTTGGCATGTGAGTTGGTTGACACAGGTTCATTACAACAGATAAAATGGTGCGGGCCGTCAAAGAGTATAAGAGCTTTGATTGTGAGACCAAGTAGAGTGAGCACTGGAGTTACCAGCATCGCCCTGGTGTGTCTGGTGGTGGGTGGTATGCTTGGTGCATTGGCTGGTATTGCGGAAGCAAATCCTGACCCTATTGAGTGGAGCATTTTGGATACTCCGGGTTCGGTAAGTGACAAAAATGAGATAGTATCGCCTTCTGAGGTCAACAGGATAGCTGTAGCTCCCGATAGTGCCACCATCTGGGCAGTAGACACGCCTGGCAAAGCTATACGGAAGTCGTCGTATGGCGGCTGGTGGTGGAACGACACTCCTAATGCCAATCTGCACGCCGCCATGGCTTCGGCCGGCGTACCCGAGGCTAACCGAACCATCTGGGACGTGGCTACAGCTGCGGACGGCTCGGACTTGGTGGCCGTAGTCACCGGCAGCTTCACCCAGAACGCTCCCGTCGAGGTGTGGATCTCCGAAGATGGAGGCGCTCAGTGGGATTGCGCAAGGTTCGAGACGGCGTTCGGCGCCCCCGGCGGACTCATTGGAGCCATTGACATCTCCCCAACCTATGAGACCAGCATACGCGATATCGCCGTCGGCATTCGAAACAGTGCTGCCGCCACCAACGCCCAATTGGAGATCTGGGTGGTACGGTCGACTGGCTTCCAAGGCTGGAAACTGCAGACGGTTGTTCCCGCAGTTCTTGGGGCGACAGGTCAAGCCGATGTCCTGGCGCTCAGCTTTTCACCCACCTATTTCAACGATGCCGCTCTGGCGGTGGTCTTCTGCGACCGGCCCGGGGATACCGGCGCCACCTACTTCGATATCGCCCTCCGTGACACCGACGAGCTGGTCAATGACATCGTCAGCTGGGTGTTCAATTCCGTGGAGGTGAAGGACCCGTCGTCAGCGGTTGGTGCTTCGCCCGACTGCAATACGATTGTCACCGCCGACCTGAAGCTGCCAGCCAACTTCTCCGGGCTATCGGCCAATCTGCGCCGTGCCTACGTCGCCATCGATGCTACTGGTGACGGCGACGCAACCAACGAAGAGGGCATCTACCGTGTCGATGACACGACCATCTATGAGCTGATGGACACCACCACCGTTGCCAACAAGTCCATCGCCACCATTGCCTACTACGGCACTTATGCTTCGGGCAAGCTGCTGGCCGGTGAGGTCAACGGCTTCCCCTGCGAGGCCACTGTGCCGACCTGGTTTACCGATTCACCGACCACCTGTCCCATCCCCTGCTGGTATCCGGCACTGAAACCGACTACCGGCGCTGCCAATCAAGGGACCTGCGCAATCGGCAGCAAGGATGGCTATGGCAATGCACAGGTAGCCTGGTCACCTGATGGCACGGTAGCCTATTGTGGCACTAGTTCAGCCGATTTTGCCAACGGTGGCACCAGTACGGCTCCTGGTTCCGGCTGCTGGCCGGAGGCATTGACAAACAGTGTTGCTCTGGACGAGTCAGCCCTCAGCCTGACGCGCAACAACGGCGAGACCTGGAACCAGACTGGCTTGATTGACACCAACATTAACAAGCTCACCGATGTAGCTCCATCTGCTGACTCGTGCACCGTCTACGTGGCTTCAGTTAATACTAATGCTGGCTGCTCAGGTTTTGACAGTGTCTGGCGCAGCAGCACTAATAGTGCTTTAGTGACACCTCTGCCTGTCGCTTCTATTGGCACCGTCTGGGAGAGAGTCCTGTGCCGTGTCACTGCGAGTGATTGTACAGGTACTCAGAGCAACCAGGCCATACTGAGGCTGGCACCGGACAAGACGGATGGTCAAATCGTCTTCTGGGCGGCTCAAGGCTCAACTGGACCTGGACCTTGGTCCCGTGGCGTAGTCGTCTGGTCACCAGACTATGGTGATTACTGGGCTAACATCAACCCCAGGCTCGCTGTCCAGGATTTGGTGGCTGAATCAAGCACAGTTATATATATCCTTCAAGCCGATGGCATGGTACAAAAGATGCCATACACTGGCACCGCCTGGTCAAGCGCCGTAGCTAGTGTAGATACTTCGCTCGGTTCAGGCTATTCTATTGTTGCCGTGGCTAGCGGTCATGTGCTGGTTGGTGCTGGTGCGTCTTCAGGGTTTCCTGTGGCTTATTCAGGCGACAGTGCTGCATCATTTACAGTTATACCTGAGACACTAAACCCAGGCAATGTGCATGTCGCCTTTGATGCTAACTTCACCACCAATGGGGCTATCTATGCAGCGACTGAAAATGCGACTGCTCCCGGGGGAATCTATCGCAATATGGTGCCCAGCTATACCCAGTGGGCTAATCTTCAGCCCTTGGGACTAGGTTACCATGGTCTTGCTATAGGTACACGAGGGACACTCTATACGGCTAACCCACTATTCGTCGAACGTACCCTTTATCCCGCAACTGGTATAGCTGGTGATGATGGCCAATGGGATGTCCTCATGTACGGGCTTTCTGGTTTTCCAATCCGTTTGACGTTGTCTCCCAATTCACTTAAACTCTCCGGCGGCGTGACATCAGATGATAATACCAAGCTTTGGGCCATTGACAATGATTCCTATATGTCGCCGACAGCCAGTATTGGCAGATTGTGGACATACGAGGACTGCCTCGCCAATGCCGGCCCAACGCTGACAACGGAAGATGCCACGTTAGTCAACTGTGACCCCGTTTCAGGGAGGGCTGCTCAAATAAGCCTATCGTGGGAGCGACTCTGCTTAGAGCGGTTTTACAAGCTTCAGATTGCCGATGACGCTGCCTTTACCCAAGGTGTCTGGCAACACCTCTGGTATGAACCCCCCATTGTTAGCAGCCCGAATTTTGTAGTACCGGCCGGTGGCATGTCAGGTACCTCAGTTGACGCGCCAGGCTGGGTTGAGACGCTTCCCGACACAGTGTTCAACATCCTGGGAGTATCTCCCGATATGGATGTAATTGGCCTTGAGCCAACTATGCCCGTGCCACCCCTATCTCCTGAATGCGGGCACAAATACTACTGGCGAATCAGAACCATAGGCTCAGCCGACGATGACCTTATCCGCAGCCCATGGTCGGAGACACGGAGCTTCACAGTTAAATGTGGCCCTGGGGGGATATCATTGCTATCGCCCGACAACGGCGCCATCGGCTGTCCGGTATCTCCGGCTTCGTTCTCGTGGTCACCTTTCATGGGCTCAACGAGCTACAAGTTCCAGCTGGCTAGCGATGCGGCTATGACCGATATCATAGATGAGGATACGGTAGCCACCACCGCCTACCAGTACGCTGGCACGCTGGATTACAGCACCAACTACTTCTGGTGCGTGATGTGCGTCGAGCCAGCACCAAGCGATTGGAGCGCTACGTTCAGTTTCCAGACCGAAGCTGCACCGGCACCACCATCTCCAGGTGGTTCAGGTAGTGTCTCAATTTCCATCCCATCACTTATCCCAGCGATCCCAAAGGTTAAGGATTTGGCGATTAGCCCACGGGAGGCCCAGGCGAACGAGCCGATAACCATTTCGGCCAATGTAGTCAACAGTGGTGGCACAACAGGCTCGTATACCGTCATCCTGATGATAAACGGGCAGGTGAGGGATGAGAAGATAGTCAGCGTTAGTGCAGGAGCTACTCGCCTCGTGAAGTTCACTGTTCATGAGGCTGCAGGGGGTACCTGCTATGTTAGTGTGGCTATTGTCAGCCAGCAGGGTAGCTTTACTATCACCGGTGATAGTGCACAAAATAGCAGTACGAACGAGGGCTTGATAGAGAGTGATAGCGTGCAAACTAGTGAGGTGGATAATGTCTTAACAGATGCTGACGTGCATAGTGCGAACGGCGACAGAGGCGTAATGGTTGCTGTGGGGGGCTCGCTGGTTCTTGTGTTATTGCTTGGCCTTCTGTTTATCGTTGTTAGAAGGCGTTTGCAGGCTGACTGAGATGCATGATTCAAAACATTGAATGACTCAAGGGGCTACCGTTCCCATCATCCCTCGTTAGACGCTGGTAATTCTACCTCCACCACCTCGGCCAAAGCTTCCAGTGATACCTTTGTAGAAGTCCCCATTCACAGCTTTTCCTCAGGGTTTTCCCCAGATTCAGCTCTTGCGCTGTCTCTTCAGTATGGCATCGTGGAAGTAGAGTCACCAGCGCGGATATGACGTCACTGGTGGCCAAAGGTCGGTTTATCTCACAAATATCAAACAAATCAACATGCCAAGGGAAGTACACAGAAACATAATCATATTTGAAAGGGGCACTCAGCAATCGGCGGTTGGCCCTGACGTAAATATCCCCGCCTTCCACAAACAAGACTCCGCGAAGCCCACGGCGTGGCTAACGAGACTACTGCGGGCTTGCCAACACAGGCTTCTGCCACCGCTTGGCAAAGCGCGAAAGAACACCGGGAATACCATTCGGGATGCTCGCCGCAAAGAAACCACCAAAGAAGACGAAGAGGTTGTTTTCAAGGTAATCCCCATTTAGCACCGTGCCTTTTGCTCAGGCTTGTCCACAGTTTATCCTTTTGCTATGAGCAGGACGAATCAGGACAAACACCGATGTCCTCATCGCCGCAAATAGATGAATGTTACTGAGAACAAGGCCTTGACCTTTTGAACCTGCGTGTTGGATAATAGTCACTTGGGCGCAAGCCCTCGCCCCGGCAACGAAGAACCAGACAGGAATCGAGTGAAGAAATTGGATTGCGAAGGAGGGGCAAAATGAACATATATACAGCCAAAGTCAAGCAGATTACTACCGTGGGCATGACGCTATCCGTAGCAGCCCTGGTTGTTAGCCTCCAACCTTTCTTTCTGGAATACATGAGCTTTGACACAGCGGTGCTAGTATGTTGTCCAATTGCTTTTATCGTGCTGTGTTTCCTGATACTGCATTTCCTGCAGAATTGGCGTCTCCTATTAGCCTTGTTCAAAACTAAGAAATCATACAGGGTAAGCAGGCTTGCTGTAACCTTGACCATGATGGCGATTGGGGTAATGGATATTTCGAGTGGCTGGCTTAGTGCTTTGTCAGGTGATGAACGCTACATACTATTCCCGATGTGGGTTTGGAGCTGGACATTTACACTACTGGTTGTCCTTCATATTTACCAGCGTCGAGAAGTCTTTCTCACCCACTGGAGGAAGCTGAGACAGCGGGTTTGAGAGACGATGTAGGCCGCCAAGAAATAGGTCGCTGCGTACAGCCCTACAAAGAAGTCGTAAACGACAACAGGCAAGAAGGAGGCAAGCACGTTGATCAGGCAAAATCTAAAATCGCTTTGGGACAATTACGCCAGAACTGGTTATGCGAATATCTATTTAGTACCGGTCCAGAGACATCATCGTGATAAGCTCGGAGAGCTCTTCTTGTGTTCAAGCGATGGCACATATTTGGATGCGGGATGTGGTACCGGCAATATGTTTGAGCTTGCGGTTCGAAAGATTCAACCCGAAGAGTTGCATGGAGTGGATTGGTCAGAAGAGATGTTGGAAAAGGCCCAATTGGAGGCCCGAAGACTAGAAGGACTCTCTGAGACCAGATTCAGGCTCTATTTCACTGACTTGACCAAACCATGGCCTTGGCCTGATAACTCGTTTCACGGGGCGATAGCTAACCTGCTCATCTGTTATCTTACTTGTGGATGGAAGCATCCCTTAGAGGAACTCAGCAGAGTTATTAGACCTGGAGGGTATTTGCATTTGGGCACTCTGCTAAAGGAATGGGGTTTCACGAGTGTATTGTGGAAACATGCGCCGCAGGAATTTGTTCGAGACCCTGTCAGCAATTTCCGTGGACTCAAGTATAGACGCATCGTTTCCAGGATCTCGAGAGAGGCGAAAACGTGTGGCGCAGAGTTTCCTTCTCGACAAGAATTGATGGATTTCATGGCACATCTTGGGTTTGACGAAATAGAGATAATCCCAACTTATTGGGGAGGTGGCGTGGCCCTCCGGGCACGAGTAGGCTGAGAGCCCCTCCCCAATGCATCGACTTTGATCCCCCCTGAGACGCCAGGCACTTCCACTTCTACCATCCTCGTATCACAGCTTTTCCTCAACTTTCTCGGCAATTACCCTCTTGCGCTGTCCTGCGGGTACCTGAGCCGGATTTGTCCGAGTGTCGTCCAACCCTTCCTGACACATTTGGGAGATTTGTCAGGGATGAGCGCATATCTGATAGCTTGCTACCTGAGGGCAATAGCTGTAAAATTGGCGGTGACAGATTGCCCTTAGCCTTCCTAAATCTTAGAATAGCACCCGTCCTCCAGAAGGACTAAAGAGGGGGTAGAGAATGACGATCTTCAAGAAAGTTGGATTGATTGTCGGGATGGTTGTTCTTGCGTATTTTGGAGCAGCAGTATTCACTAATCCAGCCGGAGTCCAAGCAGCTATGAGTGATCCGTGGGAGGCAATTAAGGATTTGACTAGCAGGATAGTTGAACTAGAAAGAAGGGTAACCAATATTGAGCAATTCTTGAGTATGGGATCCGGAGAACAACTGGAGGAGGAAGAACCGGTAAAAGTGGATGAAGCGGACTATCCCTATTCAGCTATCCTAGCACCCGAATTACAAGGGAAAATCGAGGCAAGGTATAATTCATACGTAGGTTGGGTATTTCTACCACCTGAGCTGGATCCTAGGACAAGAGCATTCAAAGAGCAGCAAATGCTGCCGGGAGAGGGAATCATAGTAAAAGGTTTCATCAAAAACGTTTCAAAGGAAACTATCTCACTTAAAATCTGGGGACGCACGAACATAAGAGATGCTAATAGCGGAGAAATGCTTCTTGAGGGCGGTTGGGGTGGTTCACTGGCCCCATTAGTTCTAAAACCAAATCAGGTGGTGAGTACTCTTCCTGGATCAAGTTACGAATTTGCTCCGTCATCTCTTTCTGATGTGTTCTCAGATCCTAAATCACTATTTGTTGAAGTAGAACTCAAGGCGGTTGAATGAATTGCATGGCCTCGTCGAGCGATCAATGTATTCTGTGCTTTGTGCGCCAACATTGGCCTCTTGCGTTGTCATGATACCCAGATGCATAATATCGTCAGTTAGGGATAAGCGGAGGTCATAGGTTGCTCAAGAAGGCCATATTTCTGGTCACCGTCGTGGCAATGGTGCTTGCCCTGTTTGCCTGTCATGGGCCAGGCCGCCAGAGGCCAACCTGGGAACAGGTATCATCCGGGGTCCTTACGGTAGTCAGCAACTGGCAGATAGATGTGCTCTCAAGCAGGCACTCTGATGACTTTGACGTGGCTGCTGCTGCAGGTGCTCACAAATGGGCCACTGGGAAATACTTGAAGGGAGTGGGTACCTTTTCTGCAGCAACTGGCGATAGGAGGTACTAAATTCTGGAGAAACGGTTGCTTACCCTAACGGCTGTAATAATTCTTGGGCTGTCGGCATGTGTCGGAGTGCAAAGCCCAACGCCTGCACCGCCAGCTAACCAGCTGCCCACCGCTTACATAGATTCAATATCACCGACTGAGGCCTGTGTTGAGAACATTGTATCCTTTCAAGGCTATGGCATTGATCCTGACGGTCAGATAGTGGCTTATATGTGGCGTTCAAGTATGGACGGCCACTTGAGCACCTTGGCAAGCTTTGAGACCTCATCCCTATCGGTAGGAAACCATACTATTTTCTTTCAAGTTCAGGATAACAACGGAGTCTGGTCCAGCGAAACACGATGTGCTTTGAAGATCACTGAGGTGGTAGTGACACCACCTCCGCCAGCTCCGTCCACCACACCTACCAGAGCTTGCCCGAGGGCAAAAACGTTGGAGGATCTCATCACCTGCATAAAAGCGCAAATGCCGAGTAGGTACTCTGAGGGTTTCGTTGTGCCTCCCGAGCATGTACAGAGCGATTGGCACAGTGTTGTAGCGCAGATGCTTGATGGTCAATCGGACGATATTACTCTACCTAGCAGCCTTAGCACTGTCTATTCAGTTACTACGTTCACTGATACGGACAACGGCCGGAGTTACTGTGTGCTCATGGAAACTGGGGACATAGACAACGATGGTGTGGTGGATCGAGGCTGGGGTACGTTCATCGTCGATCGTGAAGCGACCAAGGAGCTCAGCATCCAAATTGCCCACCCGAAGTTCGATATCGGGACGGCAGACCAAGGGATCGGTGTTTTCAAAGGAACAAGTTCCCGGAGCTTCTTGATGGCTGGCACTCACCGCTATGCCAATGGCGCATCTAGTACTTGCCAACCATCCTTCCTGCAGGCGGACGCGGCACACAGTGATGAGACCTTGTTTTATGTAACAGTGCGAGAGCTGGTCGAGTTCTACGACGTCGCTGTTGGCCAGCTTCCTGCCCAAGGCAGCTTCGTTGCGATTCAATTTCATGGCATGGGCTCATCAAACTGCCCCAGCGTGGATGTCTATATGACCTATGGCGTTAACTCAAGACCTGCTCCAGGCGACAAGCTATTGGACTTGCAGGCAAGCCTTGAGAGGCATCATCCAGATTGGGTGGTGACGGTGCCAGGCGATAGCCCGCGTTGCGGCCTACATGGTAGCAAGAACGTCCCGGGGCGCCTCCTCAACAACGTAGCAGCGGCGAACCTCTGTACAACAGCAGCATCGACCGACAGCGGCAGGTTTATCCACATCGAGCAAAAACGGGACTGCCGCGACCCAAACGACTGGATCGCCACCGTTAATGAAGTCTTCCCTGCCACGGCATCTGTTCCCGCCGGCCAATGATTGGTGATGATCCATAAAGCACATCCTCTAGCTCCTCAAAAGGTCAGATACACATGTTTTCCTCAGCCTTGTCCACAGATTTCCCTCTTGCGTGCCCCTCTGGGTATGTTATCACGGAAGGAGGGCCACCGGCCTACGTATCTACTCGGTCGGTGGCAAAAGGCCGTTATGTTTCTCACTATATGGAAAAGCCTAACATCTGAATCGGGGCGGATAGAAAGACGATTGCTTCACATAAACATCCCGGAGAATGGATCGCCTTTGCCAATGCAAAGGTCGTTGCTCATCACAACAGAACACTGAAGAGGCTGATGGAGAAGCTAAAGAGGCTGAAGAAGGTCAACAAACTATCGGCGTTAGCCCTGCCCAGAAAAAGGAAGGGCCCTCAGATTTATCCCCTAGACATAACTGGCTAACTAGCCTATAATTGGACGCTACCCAAGGGACGAATAGCTATGTCCGAAGGTAAATCGAATCGCACCACCAACCCCCAGCTTACTCCACCAGCCCATCGTGCCAGCAAAACTTATCCGTCACTGGAGTTCGACTTGTCTGTAGCCGAACTGCAAAGGATGGCCAAGCAACTACGCCGCCACGTCATCACCATGATAGCCACAGCTGGCAGCGGTCACCCCGGCGGTTCTCTTTCCGCCGCTGATATTGTCACCGCCCTATACTTCAAGATTATGCGCCACGACCCCAACAACCCACACTGGCTCGACCGCGACCGATTCATCTTGAGCAAAGGACACGCCGCTCCCGTCCTCTATGCAGCCTTGGCCGAATGCGGCTACTTCCCCCTGGAGGAGCTCTCCACCTTGAGAAAACTGGGCAGCCGACTTCAAGGACACACCGATAAGACGCTTACCCCAGGAGTGGAGATGTCTGCCGGCTCCCTGGGACAGGGTTTGTCATTCGGCATCGGCATTGCCCTAGCCGGTAAACTCAATGCTCGCGATTATCAGACATACGTCCTTCTCGGCGATGGCGAGTGCGACGAGGGGCAAATTTGGGAGGCAGCTATGGCTGCTGCCCACTTCAAAATAGACAATCTGACAGCCATTGTCGACCATAATGAGATACAGCTCGACGGCTGGAACCGCGACATAATGAACC
>JADHWZ010000067.1 GCA_016783225.1 Dehalococcoidia bacterium
CGAGGCGCTGCTGTTGATTATGGGCTATGGCGGCAACTCCGGGCACTGGTTCCGCCTGATTCCCAGCCTGTCTCAAGAGTACCGCGTGGTTACCTTTGACAACAGGGGTACAGGGCGGAGCGACAAGCCGGATGTACCCTACACCATAGAGATGATGGCGGGGGATGCTGCTGGGTTGCTCGAGGCCGCTGGCATCGATGCCGCGCATGTGTTCGGCGTCTCCATGGGGGGCATGATCGCCCAGGAGTTTGCCCTGCGCTGCCCGGATAAACTGATAAGCCTCATCTTGGGTTGCACCCACTGCGGAGAGCGGAACAACATCTCGTCCACCCCGGAGGCAATGGCATTGCTGTTCAGCCCCGAGCGTGCGAACCTAACTCCAGAGCAAAACGCCAACGATGCAGTCCCCTTCCTCTTCAGCCAGGAGTTCATCGATAGCCAGCCGGACATCTTCGCACAGTATGTAGCCATCACCCTAGAATACCTTACCCCACTTCACGGCTATCAGAGGCAAGCGCAGGCCATAATGGCGTGTAATACCTATGACCGTCTGCCTCCGATTAAGGCACCAACTCTGGTCATCGCCGGGAGCGCCGACCGGATTGTTCCCGTGGGAAACTCGAACATGCTTGCCTCAAGGATACCCAATGCCGAGCTGGTCATCCTGGAAAACAAAGGGCATTTCTTCTGGGTTGACGCGTTGGAGGACGCGAGCAAGGCAGTCTTGGATTTCCTTGAGCGTCACCGCCGAGTTCGTTAAGCCACTGGCTGGCTTCAACAAAGGAACTTCTTGTCCTTCACCTGTAGGCAGGCAAATTCTAGATCCTAATATCTAAACCCTAGACAAATTCAAATGACCCAAACCCCAAAATTCAAAACAGAAGCATTTGGTGATTTGGATTTAGATATTGTTTGGGATGCGGACCAAACTCCCGGGCACGCGTATCACAGTTGCCCTTAACAAAGAGAGGCGTCTAGTAGACGCCCCGTTGCTCAGTCTCCGCCATATCATCGCCGAGGCTTATCATCTCTTCCAACAACCTCAACGTTTCCTGGGCCTCTGCCTCATCGATGACGTTTATGGCGTAGCCCGTATGGAGCAAGACATAGTCGCCGATCTTGACCTCCGGGGTAAGTACGACGCTAACCCGGCGGCTTACGCCGCCGATTTCCACTTCGGCATCACTGCCCTGTATTGAGACAACCCGCACGGGAACAGCTAAACACATGGTTTTCCTTTCAACTGTAATTGGCAATGATGGCCTGACCCAGGGAAATGCCGCCATCATTGCACGGCACTTGCCTGTGGGTTAGCACCGAGAAGCCCGCGGATTCCAGCAACGGTACCACCTTTCTAATCAGCAGCCGATTCTGAAACACGCCTCCACTCAAGGCCACCTGATTGATGCCCGTCGTCCTGGCTATCAACTGACACACCTCGCACACCATCCGGGAAACTGTATTGTGGAACCTGGCCGATATCGTGGAGGCGGTAATGCCCTTGCGCAAATCTCCAACTATGTCTGAGAGTAGCTCCTCCAACTGGACGATGCGTAGTCCCTCATTCTCCCTTATGGAGTAGGGGTAGCCTTCATTGCCTGCGCCGCCGGTGTCATCGTAGGCTATCATCTCAAGTTCAACAGCCGCCTGGCCTTCATAGTCTATCTCGCCCCGTATGCCCAGCAGGGCTGACACGGCGTCAAAGAGGCGCCCCATGCTCGAAGTCAACGGCGAATTGAGCCCGGCTTGAATCTGCCGTTGCACCAGTTCGATTTCCGCAGCGTCGACTTGCTTTGAGAAACCCAAAGCAGAACCAATGGAATCCTCTCCCAGCAACTTGGAAACGTATGCTATGGCCGTTCGGTACGGCCTCCTTATGGCTGCGTCTCCTCCAGGCAAAGGCAGGTACTCAAGATGCCCCATTCTCTGGAAGCCCTTGTAATCGGCCACCACGAACTCCCCTCCCCAGATCTGCCCGTCACTGCCATACCCTGTGCCGTCCAAAGCCACGCCGATGACTGGAGCCTCAATTCCGTTGTCCACCATGCAACTGACTATGTGCGCATGGTGATGTTGAACCGGCACGAGCGCAACGCCAGGAGACTGGGTGGCTAGCTCTAAGGCATATTTGGTGGACAGGTATTCCGGGTGGAGGTCGTAGGCAACGACCTCAGGTTCGATGCGGAATAGCTTCTCGTATAGAGCCAGGCTATTCTCGAAGTGCTCCACAGTCTCCAGATTTTCCATGTCACCTATGTGCGGGCTCATGAAGGCATAGTTGTCTTTGCTCAAGCAGAAAGTATGCTTCCATTCAGCGCCGCAGCCCAGCGCTTGCCGCGCTTTGAAAGCCAGGTGAATAGGATAGGGAGCATAGCCACGGGCCCGCCGGGTAAGCTGAACATCCCCTCTTTCCACAACGACCACACTGTCGTCGTACCTGGCATATATGTCGCGGTTGTGAACCAGGAAATAGTCGGCAATCCTGGAGAGCCGCCTGACAGCTTCGTCATTATCCTTAGCAATCGGCTCTTCGCTGAGATTGCCACTGGTCATTACCAGTGGCACTCCTGTCTCTCTGAGGAGGATATGATGCAGCGGAGTGTAGGGAAGCATCACCCCGAGATACTTCAGGTTCGGGGCTACTGCCTGGCACACTTTAGACTCCGGCTTCCACCACATTAGCACGATAGGGCCCTGCGACGAGGTAAGCAGCCTTTCTTCCCTTTCAGATATGCGGCAATGCCTTCTGGCTTCATCTATGTCGACGACCATTATGGCCAGGGGCTTGAAAGGACGCCTCTTTCTCTGACGTAAGAGCTCGACAGCCTTCTCACTGGTAGCGTCGCAAGCTAGAAGGAAACCACCTAGACCCTTGATAGCCACGATTTTCCCATCTCTTAGAAACCGGCCAGCGGTGGCAATGGCATCAGAGCTAGGTACACGGTCCCCCCGCGTATCAAGCAGCTCCAGCCCGGGCCCGCACTCAGGGCAAGCGTTGGGCTGAGCATGAAAGCGGCGGTCCAGCGGGTTATCATACTCCGACTGGCACTGAGGACACATTCTGAAAGAACGCATGGTGGTTTTGGGACGGTCGTAAGGAATGTCCTCTATTATGGTGAACCTGGGACCGCAATTAGTACAGTTGGTAAATGGATAGCGGTAGCGCCTGTCTTCAGGACTGACGATTTCCTTGAGGCAAGCCTGGCAGGTAGCGATATCTGGGGGAATCAGTTGGTACTTGCCTTCCTCCTCAATGCTGCGGCGGATTTCGAACCCCTTGTAGTCTGCGGGAGAGTGATATGTAACAGAGATATGTTCTATGCAAGCCAGCGGGGGCGCGTTGTCTTGAAGCTCCAGCAAGAAACGCTCCAGGTTATCACGTTGGCCTTGAACTTCAATCTTGACGTCTTCCGAGGTATTGCACACCCAGCCATTTAGGCCATGCTTCGTAGCCAACTGGTAAACGAAGGGCCTGAAGCCAACGCCTTGAACTACGCCGCGAGCGCTGATTCTAGCTAGCTCTAAGTTCCTGACCATACTCATCGACTCCCACTAATTGTACTGCAAGCCAGTGGCTTGGGCAAAGTACTGCACCAGTGGAGCATCACTTACCCAGGGCCCAGCCTTCATGTGACCCATCACAAGCACCCGGCCAGAGCCCTGGGGCCGTCAGCCGTAGGCGCGTGACTGACACACAAGAACAGAACGCTAGCAGGGGACTAGCCGGTATTGGCCGCTACACGCTTTGACGCTGACCCGAAACCGATGATAGAATGGTTGCCACTACTTAGTTTCACTCCATAGGGGTCTACATGGACCAAGAGTCAAGATGGCAACCCAGGTTAGTCGGTTTCCTGTGCCGATGGTGCAGCTATGCCGGTGCTGACCTGGCCGGCATCAGCCGCAAGAAATATCCAGCCAACATAAGAATCATAAGGGTACCGTGTTCGGGACGAGTAGACCCGCTATTCATCCTCAAGGCCTTACGTCTGGGTTTTGATGGCGTGCTGGTCTCGGGCTGCCACCCCGGTGATTGCCACTACCAAACGGGCAACTATTACGCACGCAGGAGACTGGCCATAACCAAGAAGTTCCTAGAATACATGGGCGTTGAACCGCAGCGGATTCAGGCCAGTTGGGTTTCAGCCTCGGAAGGCGCCAAGTGGGCTGAGGTGGTAACTGATGTGACCGAAGGGACGAGAGAAGTCGGCCCCAATAAATTGTTTGCAGAGGAAGAGTAACGATATGGAACAAAGCCTGCCGCGCGAGGCTAAGCGACTGTTGGAGGAAGGCGAGGTTGACTATATCGTGGGCTTTGAGCCAGGAAGCCTGAAATTCACCACTACACCTCTAATCACCAACGACAAGGGCGACGTTGAACGCCTGGTAATTAACCCATTCATAGTGAACAACCTCAGCACATTTCTGACCGATCTCAAGGGGCGGATTGGGATTGTAGCCAAAGGGTGTGACAGCCGCTCCATCGTCAGCCTGATACAGGACAATAAGATAGCTAGAGAGGACATAACCATTATCGGCCTCCCTTGTCCTGGCATGATTGACTTGAGCAAGGTAGAACACCTGGTGGGCAAGGATAGGGATGAGCTAGATGATATTGCCAGGGATGGGGATAAGATAGTAGTCACGGTCGATGGCAAGAAAAGGGATTTCCCGGCCAAGGAAGTCCTCTTTGACAACTGCCTTGGCTGTGAGCTTCCCACTCCTCAGGAGTATGACATTCTTCTCGATCAACCCCTATCACCAATAGCTGATAGGCAAGCCAGCACAGTGAAGGTGGAGGAACTCAAACAAATGACACCCGAGCAGAGATGGACATTCTGGCGAGAGCAGTTCAGCCGCTGTATCAGGTGCTACGCTTGCCGGAATGTGTGTCCGGCCTGTTTCTGCAGGCGATGCTTTGTTGAGGAGTCGGAGCCGCAGTGGGTACTGCCTGTGCCACGATGGCAGGACAACCTCATGTTCCAAGCAATCAGAAACATCCACGTGGCCGGAAGGTGCACCGACTGCGGTGAATGCGAACGCGCCTGCCCGGTTAATATTCCGCTGCGAAGTCTAGCCAGAGAGATGTACGACATGGTAGACGATATGTTCCACTTCAAGTCAGGGATGGATAAGGACGCTGCGCCGATGCTCACTCATTATGAGCTTCAAGAGGCTGAGGATTCCTTCCGCTAGGCTAGGTAAAACGGTGAGCAATAGCAAAAAGGTGAACAAGAAGGACACAGGTAAGCTCCTCAATAAGTGGAGCCAGCAGTTCGCCGTATTCGTACCAACGCGGGAGGGAGAGACATCAATGCTGGCCAAATGGGATGGGAGTGATAGTAGCTTCCTGGATTGGTATCGGAACACGGTAACCTCAGCCAAGGCACACTTCCTGCCGTCCTTCGAGGAGATGTTCACGTATCAAAAGGGCGGCGAGGGATACCAAATAGAAGTACCGGAGCCAGACAAGCAAAAGCGGTTGATTTTCGGTATTCGCCCCTGTGATGCCAAGGCCCTGACCATCCTGGATATGACCTTTAAGGACGGGTACGAAGACCCCTATTACATCTCCAAGAGGAATAATGCAGTATTGGTCGGGCTAGGCTGCACCAACCCATACGATAGCTGCTTCTGCACCTCCCTGGGCATCAGGCCGGGTGAATCGCATGATGTTGACCTGATGCTTACGGATATCGGCGACCAGTTCCTGATTGAACAGGTTTCACAGGCAGGGAAAGAACTAATCGCCAAGGCCGGTTGGGTAGAGGAGGCAACCGAAGCAGATGAAGCCAAGGCCAAGGAGGCAAAAGAGACATCCTATGGCAAGGTAACAAGAAAGGTAGACCTCCAGGGAATTGACCAGAGGCTCCTGTCTTGCTTCGACAATGAAGAGTACTGGCAAAAAACAGCGGCCAAGTGTGTAAGTTGTGGCATCTGCACCCTTCTCTGCCCTACCTGTTACTGTTTCGATATCAACGATGAACTGGTCAAGAAGCAAGGGGTGAGATTCAGAAGCTGTGATAGCTGCGGCTTCGCCATCTATACCAAGATGCCGATGGAGAATCCCAGAGAGGAGAAATGGCAGCGGGTGAGGCAAAAGGTATGCCACAAATATGAGTTCTACCCTATGAACTTCGATACCATAGCCTGTACGGGCTGCGGAAGGTGCATTCGACTTTGCCCGGTCAACTGGGACATAACGCAGTGTCTGGAGCGTTTGCCAGCCAAAGCATAGCTCGAACTGGAGACCGCAAATGCCAGTAACTGATATCAGCCACAGAAGAAGATTCCTAGCCAGAGACAATGTCTACGTGCCCCACGTGGCCGTCATCGAGAAGGTCATCGACGAAACCTATGACACCAAGACCTTCCATTTCAATTTCAAGGATGATAAGCTACGTCAGGAATTCACCTTTGAATCAGGGCAATTCGGCGAATACTCCGTTTTTGGCGTAGGTGAAGCCGCCTTCTGTATCTCCTCCAGCCCGACCAGGGAGGACCATCTAGAGTGTAGCGTGCGCCGCGTAGGAACGGTGACTAATGCCCTGCATAGACTCGGTGTCGGTGCTGAGATAGGTTTCAGAGGACCTTTCGGCAATAGCTTTCCCCTTGATTTCCTGAAGGGCAAGAACCTGGTCTTCGTCGCCGGTGGCATCGGCCTGGCGCCGCTGAGGTCTCTTATCTGGAATGTCATAGACAACAGAGACAAGTACAAGAATATAGACATTATCTACGGCGCTCGCACCCCGGCCGATTTCTGCTTCACCTATGACCTGGACACTTGGAGCCAGGACAAGACGTTAACCATGGCAACTACCATTGACAGAGAGCACGCCGACTGGACAGGAAGAGTAGGCCTTGTCCCCAGGGTGCTGGAAGAGGCGGCTCCCTCAGCTAAGGATGCCGTAGCCGTCGTGTGCGGTCCACCGATTATGATACGGTTTACCTTTCCCGTGCTGGAAAAGCTAGGCTTCACGCCGGAGCAAATGATAACCACCCTGGAGAAGAGGATGAAGTGCGGTATAGGCAAGTGTGGACGATGCAATATCGGCAATATCTACGTATGCCGTGACGGTCCCGTGTTCACGTTTGCTCAAATCAAAGACCTGGTCTCCAGCGAACTCTGAGCGCCGACGTTCTTCACGCGTCGCCCCACTCCGACCCGCGGCTACCCGAGGCTAACCAGTGGATATTACAGAGACTCTGCCAACATGCCCTGCATCTGGGCCACGATTTGCTCGTTGGTGAAGTGATTGAGGCTTATAGCATCGCTGGCGCAAACGCCGACACAGGCGCCACAGCCTTTGCACAAAGCCTCGTTAACCCGACATACCATCCTCTCATCGTCAAACGATATGGCGCTGGGCGGGCAAACCATCTTGCAGAACTGGCAGCCAGAGCAAATCCTCTCATCGATGACTGCGGTAGCCGCCTCAATCTCGACCTTGCCCCAGCTAATCATGGCCAGAACCTCGGCGGCAGCCGCCGAAGCTTGAGCCACGGTATCAGGAATATCCTTGGGACCCTGACAGCAGCCAGCCACAAAGATACCAGCACCCATAGTAGCTACCGGATCTAGCTTTGGATGCCTCTCCAGGAAAAAGCCATCGGCGCTGCGGCTCATGTTGAATAGCCGGGCAACAACATCAGCATCAGCTTGTGGCTCCAGAGCACAACTTAGAATCACCATGTCTACCGGCAGCCGACGTTGTAGGCCGAGCAGCGTATCCTCAAACTGCACGATGAGCTTCCCCTCCTCCTCAGGCGTCTCAGCAACATTGGTTACCTCAGCCGGGCGGCCTCTAAAGAAAACGGTCCCCTCGCTCAGGACCCGGTTATAGAACTCCTCATACCCTTTGCCGAAGCTCCTGATGTCAATGTACAATTCATAGACCTCGGCATCAGTGTGTTCCTTTATCAGATGTGCGAACTTCATGGAATACATGCAGCAAACGCGGGAGCAGTACTCGTGATACTTCTCATCTCTGCTGCCCACGCAGTGTATGATAGCCACGCTCTCCGGGTGTGAGCCATCTTTAAGGAGTATTTCGCCCTCAGTAGGTCCCGCAGAGTTGCATATCCTCTCGAACTCAAGCCCGCTAATAACGTTATCCAGGCGACCATATCCATACTGCGCAATAGGGGTGGGATCAAAGGAAGCGTAACCGGTGGTGACAATGACGTTTCCTATATCTATCTCAACAAACTGGTCGGCCTGCTCAAAATCGATAGCCCCCGCCTCACAGAACTTCTCGCAAGCGCGGCAGGTGCCTTTGAGGAAATAGGCGCAATGCTCCGTGTCGATAACCGGTGTATTCGGCACCGCCTGAGCGAATGGGGTGTAAATGGCCTTTCGCTGGCTCAGGCCGACATCAAATTCACTATCTGCCTTCCAAGGACATTTGGTCTGACATACACCGCAGCCGGTGCACTTGTCCTCATCCACATAACGGGCCTTCTTGCGAATCTTCGCTTTGAAATTCCCCACGAAGCCCGCCACCTCAACCACCTCACTATAGGTCATAAGCTCAATGTAGGGATGAGAGCCCACCAGCGTCATTTTGGGAGTGAGGATGCAGGCCGAGCAATCCAGGGTAGGGAATGTCTTGTCCAGTTGCGCCATGTGTCCGCCAATGCTCGGCTCCTTCTCCACCAGGTACACCTTGTTCCCGGAGTCAGCAATCTTCAGCGCCGCTTGAATGCCAGCGATACCTCCACCCACCACCAGAGTATTGGGGTTGACCGCGACTTCTCTGGTCTCAAGGGGTTGATGATAATACACACGCCCTACGGCAGCGCCTACCAGGGACCTGGCCTTCTCAGTCGCTTCCTCGCGGTCTTCGGTTACCCAAGAACAGTGCTCACGGATATTCGCCATCTCAAATAGATAGGGATTTAGCCCCGCCTCCTGGCAGGCACGGCGAAAGGTAGGCTCATGCATTGTCGGTGAGCAAGAGGCAACAACCACGCGATTTAGCCCCAACTCTCGTATATCGTTCTTGATGAGCTCCTGCCCCGGATCGGAGCACATGAACTTGTAGTCACGAGCCACCACTACCCGCTCAAGACCCTGTGCAAACTGCGCAACCGCCGCCGTATCAACCGTGCCAGCGATATTGCTGCCGCAATGACACACGTATACCCCAATCCTAGGCTCCACTTGCAACCTCCTGCTTTGTCCTTGATATGTGCTTCAGCACCGGGCGCGGTGACACTATGTTCTTATCCAGCCCCAGGGACCCAAAATCAATCCCCAGGGCAAGGCCAATCAATTGCGTGACGAACAAAACCGGCAGCTTGAAACCGGTCTTGAACTTGCTGTTGACCCGGCTCTGATAAGCGTCAAGATTAATCTGGCACAGCGGGCAGGGGGTGGTGATACACTGAGCTCCGCTCTCCACTGCATTGTCCAGCAACTTCCGAATCAATCCCAGAGCCAGGATTTCCTCGGAGATGATCAGAGAGCCCCCACAGCAACGGTTCTTCAGCACGTAAGGGACAACCTCACCACCCAAGAAGGTTTTCACGGCAAACCAAATGTTAGCATAGCCCTGCCTGCAGAGCAAACCTCCGTGCGCGTCCAATTCTTCCCTCTACCTTGATGGGAGAGGGTTAGGGTGAAGGTGATAGGAAGTTTCCCCCTCCCTCTATCTCCCTCCCGCTAGGGGAGGGAGGACCGCAAGGAAGACCTGTGCGTGCATTTCCTTCTTAGTCATTGCGAAGCACGCAGTGCTAAAGCGATCTGGGGGAAGGGAACCAACTATGAGATTGCCGCGCTTCGCTCGCAATGACAGCTAGCCGAAGCAAGCAAGACCTGTCTCAGAATCGTGGTTGTCAGGTCCCTGACCTGACAGCAGCCCTGGGGCTCCGCTTAATTGTCCAGCCTCGACGAACATGCCCGTATTCTTATTCACAACTCAGATTGTTGCCCCAGTAGGTCAAAATCAAAGCGGCGGCCAGCGAGGTCAGGTCTGGGGACCTGACAACCACAAAGGGTAAAGCTGCCGCCTCAGCAAACTCCAAAACCCATGCTACATGGAAGACGAATCAGTGATGAACCAACTTGTTCCTGAAGTATTCAATGCCACGGTACGTCTGAACCGCTATCATGGCCACAAGGAACCGGGGCACCAACAGCCAGAAAACGTTCAATCCCAAGATCGCGAAAAGGGAAGGGTCTTCCACGATAGCATGCTGGATGCCAATAGAGATGTGAAGACGCTCCAGTTCTCCTTTTGACAAGGCGCTTTCTTTGGCCTCTTCCACAATAACAGCTCCAGAAAAGAACAGGCCAAAGAACACAGCGGCTACCCACATCGTGGCCGTGCGCTCTGAGAGTCCCAGAACCTTCATCAGAGGTCTCAGAAACCTGATCAAGTACCCGATCCACCCCAGCGATTTCGACAACTCCAGAATAACCATGATGAACATGATTATCCCAAGAATCCTCAGGAGCAGA
>JADHWZ010000068.1 GCA_016783225.1 Dehalococcoidia bacterium
AGTGAATTACCCCCCAGCAAGCTGGGGGGCATCTTAAGGATTTTGGAACATGCTTAATTGAGAGGATTTCTCTTCATGGGTTTGGTATTAACCATATTTCCGTTGCTTAGGCATTCGCACCAGGTGCTACTTGAGACCGCATATGGCACGTTTTGTCCTTCTTATTCCCACGCCGCCTTTATATCACCTACGCAACTACTCAGGCAAATGTCCTACCAGCCTCGCCTCACGGCGAGCCACTTTCCTCCCGCCAGCAAGCTGACGGGTATCCAGTGGTGTTTTCTATGAATCTGAGGGGATTGTCTCTGACCTTAAGAAGACAGTAGAAGCAGACCTAAAGAGGCAAGATGATCTGAGAGCTGAGACCGTTCTCCTGCCAGATATACTGGAGAGATTTGCCACAGCCGAGAAAGCTTACCGAAGTTTACTGGAGGACGAGCGTCGAGTACGTGACAGTCTAGCTGCACTGCAGGAAAGGCTGCGGCATTTAGCCGAATTGGAAGCGAGCAGGCGAGAGAAGGAAGAACTCTTACGCCGGCTTCTGAAGGAAGAGATAATCTACGAGGAACTAGCGGAAGCGTTTGGCAAGAAAGGCATTCAGGCTCTACTCATTGAGCAAGCACTGCCAGAGATCGAGATGGAAGCCAGTCGGTTGCTTGCCAAGATGACTGACAACCGAATGTCGCTGACCCTGGAAAGCCAGCGAGGAAAAAAGAGCAAGAAAGGTGACACAATCGAAACCCTGGATATCAAAATCGCCGATGAACTGGGCACCCGCAATTATGAGATGTATAGCGGCGGTGAAGCTTTTCGCATCGACCTCGCCCTGCGCATCGCTCTCTCCAAGTTGCTGGTTAGACGAGCCGGGGCATCCCTGCCCATACTGATTATTGACGAAGGCTTCGGCACTCAGGACAATTCGGGAAGAGAAAGACTTGTTGAAGCTATCAGTTCCATACAGGACGATTTCGACAAAATAGTTGTCATTACTCATCTGGAGGAACTGAAGGACAGATTTCCCACACTCATCAATGTCACCAAGACAGCCGATGGCTCAATGATATCAATAGGCTGATAAGCAGCCTCGATTTCTTCGCGAGGGATAGTGTATGCGCGGTTCAGTTCACATATGCAAGACAGCTTCGGGAAGACGGGATGGCGAAATGGTGAGCCGAAGGCAATGGTGCGCCAGGTCTCCACCCGGAGATGGTGGTTGAATCTGGAAAACTGACATTTCAAGGAGGAATAAACATGGCAAAAAAAGTGGGCATCGTGGGTGCTGCAGTGACACCCTTTAAGGGTAGGTGGTATGAGAAGACCTACTATGAACTGGCACAGATGGCCACCAGGGAAGCAGTGAAGGATGCGGGTATGCCCATCCAGGACATAGATGCGGTGTTCTATGGCATCTACAACGATATCTTTGAAAGGACCTGCATTCCGGAGCATCCGCTTCAAGGCATCATAGGAATGCAAAACAAGTTTGGGATACGCGTAAGTTGCGGTGGGGCAACAGGTGCCTATACTATGTCGGCAGCCCATGCCTACCTAGCAGGGGAGAGATTCAAGACCGCCTTGGTTTTAGGTGTAGAGAAGGCTACTGATTGCTTCGATTTCTCATCCATGTCAGCTACGCCCGAGGTGATTAAAACCATCGCCTGGTCGGGAGACAGCTTCTTCGAGCAGAAGATAGGGTGGAGTGCTTCGGACAGCTACGCCGAGGTGGTTCTGGGCTATATGGATGAGTATCCTGGCACCTTGAAGCCCGAGGTCACTGCGCAAATATCGTCCCAACTCAGTAACCAAGTGAGAGGCAATCCTTATGCTCAGCGTCAATTCGATCAGGTAACCCCTGAGGAGGTGATGAACTCCAGGTATATAGTCTACCCATTCAAGGAGTTGGAGATATGCGTCTACACTGAAGGTGCCGCGGCTTTGATCCTGGCTGAAGAGGAGACTGCAAAAGCCATCGCCAAGAATAGCGGGAAGCCCATAGTCTGGATGACAGGTTTAGGTGAAGCAAATGAGCACTCCTTTGCCGGGAAGAATCAGAAGAACATGTCCCACATTGTATCTGATTACCTGGGGTCTCACCGTGCTTATGAGATGGCTGGCATCAAGGACCCCATCAAGGCCATAGACATCGTTGAACTTCATGACGCTTTCGTTCATCAGTTTGAAATCAGTCTGGCCGAGTTTGGCCTGGTGCCTTATGAAAGCGTTGATTCCCTTATCGAAGACGGTATCATGCTGCCAGGCGGTAGGCTTCTGGTCAATCCCTGTGGCGGTCTCATCTACTGTGGACATGCCGTGGGTGCCAGCAATATAATGTCAGCCTGGTCAGCTAGAAACGAGTTGATCAAAAGGAAGCTCAAGAGAGCTCTTGTACATGGTACCGGAAGTACCATATCCCAGTACACGGCCTGCTCAATATTGGAGCACGAATAGAAATAACCAAGGAGGTTCCATCGTGGCAGAGAACAGACAGAAGGTCATACCCGATGAGTACATACCGGAGGTCAGAAGCAGGGTGGTCACTATCGACAATCAGGACTACTTGCTACAGAACGATGCTATGTTCACCTTTTACGAACGCAGTTTGGGGGAGCTTTCACCTTTTTTCTTCGCCATCAAAGATGAAAAGAAGATCCTGGGTTGTAGATGTCCAAAGTGCGGCATTGTCCGTGTTCCCCCGATGGTGACCCATTGTCCTGACTGCGATTTTGCGGCCACTGAGTTGCTGGAAGTTGAGCAAGTAGGGAAGATGAACACCACCCCACCGATCACCTACTTCGCTACCTCGATGTTTATGGACAAAGCACCGTTTGGAAGAGGGCGAGTGATTCTGAACGGCGCTGACACAGCCTTGAGCGTGATGCTCTACACCACGACAGGGATACTCGTCCCGGGCTTAATCAAAAAGGGCACTGAAGTGAAGGTAATATTCCGAGATCAACGTGTAGGGCAGATATCAGATATCTACTGTGTGCCCACTACCGAACTCACGGCCGCTCAAATCACCAAGAAAGGTCTTCAAGAAACCGAATTGAACTGGGAAGCACCCAAAGAACCTGAATTTCCTAAGCCCAGCGATGAAGAAGTCACGGTGTACAGACAGTCTCTTGGAGAGATGCAAGCTCTGGCCGTTGAGATGAGCAGGTCGAAACGCGCCCGTAAAGCTATCGAAGGCTGGAAGCGAGACATCGCTGTCAAGACGAAGGGTGGTGAGTTTGCCATGTACATCGATGATGGCGACTTCAAGATTGAGGAAAAGAAGTTGAAGTCCCCCGATTTCATTATGGCATGTGAAGATCCGAGGACTCTCCTTGATGGCCTCATGTATAAAGGAGCCATAACTGACTCGGTGATAATGAAGAAGCTGTGGATAAGTAAAAACCTCGAGTTCAACACCATTTTCAAGCTAGACAGGTTGGCTCGATTTCTAGCCAGGGAGAAGAAAGAGCAAGCGGTGCAGTAACCTGAGTCAGTATCCGACAAAGCAGGGCGAGGTGACAGGTTGCGGGAGCTTTATGTCAAGCGCCTGGCAGCAGGTGAAGTCATCTGGATTCACGTTTGCTGAAAACAAAGAGACAATCCCTGAATCCACGAAGGAGATAGCCAGAGCGACGGATCGAAATACTGGAGGCACAAGGAGGACAAGACGGGATATCGCTCGACTGCGTCAGGGAGCACGTCCATCGAATGCCAAAAGCTTACTGCTATTTGTGACATTCCTCTGGCAATAATAAGAAAAAGGAGGTCATCATGGCTCAATTGTTATGGGAGCCCTCGGAGGAACGAAAAAGGAACGCCAACCTAACCAAATTCACAGACTTTGTCAATAGCAGATATGGGCAGAGGTTCGGTTCCTACAATGAGCTATATTACTGGTCGATAGACAAAATCGCTGATTTCTGGGCTGCTATGTGGGATTTCGCTGACATCAAAGCCTCGAAGCGATATGAAACCGTCGTGGATGACGATCACAAGATGCCCGGCGCTAAATGGTTCCCTGGTGCAAGACTGAACTTCGCTGAGAACCTACTGAGGTATAAGGACGACCACATAGCTCTTGTATTCAAGGGCGAAGACCAAGACCCGATCAAAGTCACCTATGGCGACCTTTATGACCAGGTCGCGCGTCTGTCCAAGTCCTTGCGGGAGCAAGGGGTCGTGGCAGGGGACCGAGTAGCTGGATTCATGCCCAACATGATAGAGACTGTCGTTGCCATGCTGGCTACTACCAGTGTTGGCGCCGTGTGGTCGTCCTGTTCCCCAGACTTCGGCATCAAAGGGGTCCTCGACCGCTTTGGGCAGATACAACCGAAGATACTGTTCACGGCCAACGGTTACACTTACAATGGCAGGGACTTTGACTCTCTAGAACGAGTTGCCGGCATCGTGAGCGACTTGCCCTCTATCCAAAAGATAGTGGTCGTCCCCTACACAGAGAAAAGGGCGGACATTGCCCGTATTCCCAACTCGATTCATTACGCGGATTTCTTGTCTCCCGAATCTGGACTTGAGCTCCAGTTCGAGCAAGTCCCCTCTGACCATCCGTTGTATATCATGTTTACGTCGGGGACTACTGGCCTACCCAAGTGCATAGTTCAAGGTGTTGCCGGTGTCCTTATCAACCAGTTGAAGGAACTGAAACTCCATAGCGACCTCAAGCGGGAGGACACCATTTTCTATTTCACTACCTGTGGCTGGATGATGTGGAACTGGCTGGTCTGCTCCCTTGCCCTCGGCGCTACTGTGTTGCTCTACGACGGTTCAGCTTTCCACCCTGATGCCGGCGTATTATGGAAATTGGCTCAGGACGAGAAGATAACCATATTTGGCACCAGTGCCAGATATCTGGCTGAGGTCGAAAGGCATGAGCTAAAGCCCGGCAGAGAATACGACTTAAGTCGGCTAAAGGCCGTTTTGTCGACAGGTTCGCCTCTGTCTATCGAGAGTTTCGAATTTGTCTACCGGGATATCAAGAAGGATGTGCTCCTCTCCTCGATTTCAGGCGGCAGTGACATCAATGGATGTTTCGCCGGAGGCAACCCTGTTGGACCGGTCTACGCTGGTGAGCTCCAGCGGCGATGCCTGGGCATGAGCGTAGAGGTATTTGATGCGCAGGGGCATTCCGTAAGAAATCAAAAAGGCGAGCTTGTGTGCACTGCCTCTTCTCCATCCATGCCCCTCTACTTCTGGAATGACCCGAATAACGTGAAATATCGCAGCGCTTATTTTGATGTCTATCCCGGGGTGTGGCGCCACGGGGACTTCGCTGAGATAACTGAGAATGACGGTGTTATCATGTATGGGCGCTCCGATGCTACGCTTAATCCGGGAGGAGTGCGGATAGGCACCGCGGAGATCTATCGCCAAGTGGAGTCTCTCGACGAGGTAGTAGACAGCCTTGTGATAGGTCAGAATTGGGAAAACGATGTCAGAGTTATCTTGTTCGTCAAACTGGCCGAGGGTATGGAACTAAACGATGACCTGATTAAGAAGATAAAGACGACGATCCGGCAGAACACCACTCCACGTCACGTCCCGGCCAAGGTGATGGCCATCGATGATATCCCTTACACCATTAACATGAAAAAGGTTGAACTGGCAGTATGGAATGTGATTCACGGTGAGCCAGTGCTGAATCTGGATGCTCTGGCCAACCCGCAGTCTCTGAACCTATACAGAAACATCAAAGAACTTCAAACGTGACCCGCTGAGTCGCGGACACCTTAGCTCAATGCAAGTCGAAACAGCGGCCGGCGGGTTTCTCTCACTGGCAGCACCGTGTCATATGGCACATTTGACACATCTGAGGAATCAGAGCTACTATATGTATTCGTGCCGTTTGAAACCTGAAACCTTATGTCACCGGTATTAATGCAATGGCGACAGAATCGTCTTCTAACGTGAAGCCCTTTGAGATTAGATGGCATGGTCGCGGTGGTCAGGGAGCTATAACCGCTGCCAAGATAGTAGCGGAGGCAGCCTACCTTGAGGGCTATCAAGGTGTAACTGCTGCTCCGTCATTTGGCGCAGAAAGGAGAGGGGCCCCTGTAAGCGCCTTAACCAGGATTTCCATGAAACCAGTCCTGGTCGTATCACAGGTGGAGAACCCTAATGTGGTGGTTGTCCTGGATCACACCCTGCTGAAATACGAGGAGACAACCAGCGGCTTGAGCACGGGCAGTTGGCTTGTGGTGAATTCCCGGCAATATCCAGAGAAACTTGGAATCAAAGGTGACTTCAATCTCGCTACTGCTGACGCCACCGGAGTCTGCCGTGAACTGGGCCTGATAGTCGGTGGCCTGACAATGGTGAACACCGCCATTTTAGGCGCGTTTGTCCGTGCCACTGGGATAGTGGACATGGCAAGCATTGAGAGGGTCATAAGACGGAGATTCTCCAACAACACCACGGATATTAATCTGACCGCAATGATTAGGACCTACAAGGTAACGCAGCTGGAGAAAACGAGGTAAGAGACAACAGAGAATCATGCGAACCAGGGACTGCCAGCACATATGCGACGAATCATCACCGGGGATTGGCGAAGCGGGCAGAACAGGTGAGTGGCGCAACTCGTTCCCGGTGATAGACCAGACGAAATGCATCCCAGTGAGGCAAAGCAAGGCCAGCTGTTTTCTATGCTGGCTGTATTGCCCGGATGCTGTCATCAGCAAAACGATCCCCGTCCAGATAAATCTGGAGTACTGTAAAGGATGCGGCATATGTGCTCAAATATGCCCGGCGCAGGCCATAACCATGGTAGATGAAGCAGAGTTCTGTTCTGAACAGGACAGTTGAGAGGTTCTGATAGACAAAGCGATAGATAGAAGAGCAGATATGCAGATACTGGATGGCAACCGCGCTGCAGCCCAGGGAGCAAAACTTGCCCGCGTCCAGGTTATTGCTGCTTACCCAATTACTCCCCAGACTCCAGTCACTGAGAGTCTGTCTGAGTTTGTAGAAGGAGGAGAACTCAGCGCCGAGTACATTGCTGTGGAGGGTGAGCACAGCGCTTTAGCGGTATGTGCTTCGGCCTCCATGGTAGGAGCCAGGACTTTCACCGGTACCAGTTCGCACGGCCTAGCTTATATGCATGAGATGCTGCACTGGACTGCCGGGGCACGTCTTCCGGTGGTCCTCGCCTGCGTGAACCGCGCCATTGGAGCACCCTGGAACATACTCAATGACCAGCAGGATTCAATATCTCAACGGGACACTGGCTGGATCCAAACATACGCTCGGAATAACCAGGAGATATTGGATTCGATCATCCAGGCGTATAGGATTGCGGAGACGGTCTATGTGCCTGTTATGGTTTGCTACGATGGCTATGTCCTATCTCACACTGAGATGCCAGTGGATGTTCCATCACAGGAGGCTGTTGACAGGTTCCTCCCTGCATATAAACCTCACACGATACTGGACCCTGCCACTCCCAAGAATTATAACCTTGTAACCCTAGCCAATCCCAGGGTTAACACTGATGGCATACTTTGCCACGGATACATGGAACTCAGGTATCTCCTCCAAGAAGCTCTGCAAAACTCAAGAGAAACGATAACCAAGGTCGGCCAGGAATTTGGCAAGCAATTCGGGAGAGACTACTCGAATATGCTCTGGGAAGACAAGCTGGATGATGCTGACATAGTCATTGTAGCTATGGGGAGCCTAGCAATGGAGGCAATAGTGGCCGCAGACATGCTTCGCGAACAAGGCCACAAGGTAGGTGTGCTGGGTTTGAGAGTGTTCAGGCCATTCCCCAAATCAGGCGTCGTGGAGGCACTGCAGAACGCCCGACTTGTCTTGGTTTTCGATAAGAACATCAGCTACGGCTTGGAAGGAGCCACCTGCTCAGAAATCAAATCGGCGCTTTACGGGCAACGCGTAAATCCGGTAGTACGAAACTTCATTGTGGGACTGGGTGGCCGTGATGTCAAAGCCCGAGAACTTGCAGCCGCGGTGAACAGGTCGCTGCCGCTGCTGAAAGAAGGCGCATTGAACGCCGAATATCCCGAATGGGTATGTCATATTTGAGGGCAGATGTATGCTGAAGACTAGCGCGGTCAACCTGACCGAAAAAGAGTACCTGTTGCCAGGCAACCGGACCTGTCCCGGCTGCGCCTTATCTCTCGCCTATCGTCACATCCTGAAAGCGCTGGAAGGTCAGGTTATTGTCACTGTGCCAGCGAGTTGTCTCACTGTACTGCACGGCATGTACCCGGTAACGTCTGTGATTGTCCCCTGCGTGAACACGCCGTTCGCATCCACGGCGGCATCGGCTACTGGCCTCGTTGCTGGCCTGAAGGTGCTGGGAAAAAAGGGATTAACTGTATTGGCTATCGCCGGTGATGGAGGCACGCATGATATAGGAATCCAGGCACTGAGCGGAGCTGCTGAAAGACAGACCGATTTCCTGTATATATGCTACGACAACGAAGGCTATATGAACACCGGTAATCAGCGCTCAGGCTCCACACCCCTAGGTGCCATTTCAGGCACTACGCCCATCCTGGGCAAGCAGCAGAACCAGAAGGATATCACAGCAATAATGGAAGCACATGGCATCCCCTATGTTGCTACCGCCAATGCCTCCTATCCCCTAGACCTTTATGAGAAAGTCAGAAAAGCCAGACTCGTAAAGGGGACAAGATTCATACACGTATATGCACCCTGCCCTCCAGGATGGCGTTTTCCCTTTGATGATACCGTCAGAATAGGCGAACTCGCGGTACAAACCGGATGGGTCATACTGTACGAGGTTGAAAATGGCATTTTTCGCCTCACCTCGGCCAGCGAATCCATCGCTCGAAGAGGTATCTTGAAGCCAGCGAAGGAATATTTCGCCGAGCAGGGGCGGTTCCAGAACATCACCGAAGAGCAGATTGATGAAATGCAGGACTGGATAAACGCCCGGTGGAAACATTGCCTAGAGCGGGCGACCAATTCATAGTCTCCGACTAATGCCAACATAGAACCGTACCTCGTTCGACCTCCAAGAGCAACAATGTCTGTCTAGCGGCGGAGAACGTCACTAGACTGGTTCAGTACTTACTGTACAGTGGCAGCGAAGTTGTAATTGCCCCACCAGCCGATGCAGACAGGATAGGCACATGACAGAACCGCGGAGCCCCGTACCTCTAGGCGAAAGTCAGATAGAGGCAGGGGCATCCCCACCTCCCAAGTTCACTACTTTTGCTTCACTGGCCAATCGCAACTATCTCTGGTACTGGATCGGGCAGATCGCAGCCTTCACCGGACTTCATATGGGACTCGTAGCTCGCGGGTGGCTAGTATGGACAATGACCAGGTCAGAGCTTGCCATTGGAATAGTGAGCTTCGCCTTTGGGCTACCCATGTTTCTCTTCTCCGTATTTGGCGGGGCCATTGTGGACCGGATGGCGAAGCGAAATCTGCTTATCAGCACGCAAGCATTTCAGGCCTTCATCGCCTTCTGCATTGCCACTCTCATTGCTACCGAGAAGATTGAGTTCTGGCACTTGGTAGCCGCAGCAGTCTGTGGCGGCTTCATATTTGTGGTCAACGGGCCAGCGCGCCAGGCTATTATCCCAGAGTTGGTGAATAAGGAGCAGCTTCTCAACGCCATTGCCCTCAATTCATCGGGTATGAACCTGACGCGCGTGGCTGGCCCAGCATTAGCGGGTGCGCTACTATCCATCATCGGCATAGGCGGAGCTTACTACGTGGTTGCAGGCTTCTACGCGGCAGCAGTAGCCGCACTGTGCATGATCGCGCCATCAGGCACGGCCGAGAAGCAGTTCACCCTGCGGGAGGTAGCGCATGGTGTCCGCGGTGGCGCGTTCGTACAGGCGATACTGGCTGACCTAGCAGAAGGATTCCGTTACATGCGCCAGAGTCCTCTCATCCTCTCCCTGCTCGCCATGGCGCTGATTCCCCTCACCTTCGGCCTCCCCTACATGATGCTCCTACCTGTGTTCGCCGACGAGGTTTTTCATGTAGGGGAATTAGGTTTCGGCATTTTGATGGCAATGGGTGGGGTGGGCGCCCTGGCCGCTTCTCTAAGCATCGCCTCACTCGGCGATTTCAAGAGAAAGGGCCTGCTCCTCATCCTTTTGGCCCTGGTTTTTGGCCTGGCCCTGGCACTATTCAGCATGTGCAACTCGTTTGTGCTCTCCTTGGCAATCCTCGCCATCGTCGGTGCTGGCGGCGCCGGGTACATGGCGGTCAATACCACCCTCTTACAAAGCAACGTGCCAATGAGACTGATGGGGAGGGT
>JADHWZ010000069.1 GCA_016783225.1 Dehalococcoidia bacterium
AGGTATCCCCAGATTATGCAAGGCCTCGGCAACATTTCGTCCCACCCGTCCGTAACCACAGACTACAACCTGACTTGAAGGCTCAGGCGGCTCTCCTTCCGATGATGGAGAAACATCCACAGTCGCCAATTCTCTACGGGCCCGACCTCGCCCCAGTTTGGGGTACAGCGCAGAAGCGAAACCCATGAGTAACGGCGTCAACAACATAGTGATAATGGTGGAGGCTATGACTAACGAATAGTGGTGGCCGGACATTATCCCAGCATCCATACCACCCCGAGCCAAAACAAAGCTGAATTCCCCAATCTGAAACAGACCAGCGCCCACCAACAAGGCCGTCCGTCCACTGTAGCGAAAGAGCCTGACAATGCCAAAACAAACTGCAAACTTGATAGCAATGATGACCACAACCATCAGGATCACTGCAGACCAGTTTTGTACCACGAACTGGGGACTGAGAAGCATACCCAGTGAGACAAAGAAAAGCGTAGCGAAGACATCTCGTAAGGGCGTGACTTCAGCCAAAGCCTGATGGGCAAATCTCGACTCTCTAAGCATCAGACCGACAATAAAGGCACCAAAAGCGACGGAAAGCCCAAAAACATAGGTGCTGAAAGCAGCTCCAAAACACATGATAAGAACCGTTAGTAAGAAAAGCTCACGCGACCTTACGCCGGCCACTCTCCCCAACAACCATGGAAGCACCCAGAGCCCCAAAGCAACAGCTATTCCCACGAAAAGAACTGCTTTACCGACAGCAATAGCAAAGGCGGATAACAAGCCTTCCAGCGGTGCGCCGAATACAGGCACCGCAACCATCATCAATACAACACTCAAATCCTGGACAATGAGGATAGCAATCATAATACGCCCATGGACTGAATCGAGTTCACCCCTCTCCATAAGGATCTTGAGGCAAACCACAGTGCTACTCAATGAAATAAGAAGGCCAAAGAAAGCAGCTTCACTCAAGGACCAGTGGAATAACAGTTTCCCCGCTACCAGACCAAGGACGAAAGTAGCTAGTATCTGAGCTATACCACCCCCGATCCCGACCTTGCCTACCTGCTTTAGCTGGCTGAAAGATATCTCCAATCCCAAGGTGAACATCAGCAAAGCCACGCCTATGGTGGCCAGAAGTTCAATCACCTCCAAATCACCAACCAAACCAAAGCCGTGTGGACCGACAACAATGCCGACTAAGAGATAGCCTAAGATGATCGGCTGCCTCAGCCGATGAGCGATCATGCCGCCAATCAAGGCTGCCGTCAGAACGATAGCAATGTTGACAATCGGGGCAAATCCTGTCATCTCAATATCCTACAATGTATCAGTCGGGTGCCAAGTCAGAACAAGGCATAGCACTCAAGAAAGGACGATGCCTGAGGCTATTGTAGACAAGAAATGGCAGATAGCGCAAGCTCCGATGCATATGCAACGGACACCGGAGCGGCCCAGAGCCTTGATGAAATGGAGGCTTTGGCCGAGTCGCTGAAATGAGTGAAGCCTCGAAAGTTGTTCGACCGAGCTTCTCCGTCCAGGCAAAGGGGTGATTGAGCCTGCTTTCTAGGTGGGGGATGCGACAGCTCCGAAATTCTGATAGAATATGCGGCGAAAGGAGGAGACACAATGTTCAAGACAGGTATGACCGAGCTATTCGGAACAACACATCCCATAATGCTAGCGGGAATGAACTGGATTACCGAGCCCAAGCTGGTCTCGGCCGTCTGCAATGCCGGTGGACTGGGCATTTTTGCTACCGCCCGCTGCACACCCGAGGAAACGCGAAAGAACATCAGAGAGATCAGGGACCTCACTGATAAGCCCTTTGGGATAAACCAAATCCTGATAGGTCCCGGGGCTCAGGAGAATATTCAAGTAGCCATTGAGGAGAAAGTCGATTTCGTCAACTACTCACTGGGAAAGCCCTGGTTCGTTGAGCAGGTCCATGCGTATGGGGGCAAGGTCATAGGGACGACTGCGATTGCGAGACACGCAGTCAGAGCGGAACAGCTGGGATGTGATGCTGTCATAGTTACCGGCCACGAGGCGGCAGCTCACGGAGATGCCGCCACTTCATTGGTGTTGATACCCATTGTCGCCAGCCAGGTGAAAGTCCCCATAATAGCGGCCGGCGGTTTCTACGATGGGAGAGGGCTTGCAGCGGCTCTGATGCTTGGAGCCGATGGCATATCAATGGGCTCCAGGTTCATGATAACCAAAGAGAGTATGGTTCATGACAATTTCAAGCAGCTTTGCCTCAAGGCTTCCGAGCAGGACACGCTTTACGGCGATCATTTTGATGGGATGCCCGGCAGGGTGCTGAAAACCAAAACGGCTGAAGTAATGATGAAGAGCGGATTCCCTCTGGCAGAAGCGGTGAGGGGTGCCCGCGAGGTGAAGCAACTACTGGGGCTTTCACTCTGGCAGTTCATACGCCTCAGCTTCCAGATGATGAAGGCGGATGAGGGGTCACCACTCTGGGTGCAAGCTCGTGGAGCAGTTGGCAACAGGAGACACATGAAGGCACTGTATGATGGCGACGAAGAGGAAGGGATTCTGTTTGCCGGGCAGGACTGCGGCGGCATCAGCGACGTGCCCAGTGTCCAGGAACTGATTGACCGAATAGTCGCTGAGGCCGAAGAGACGCTGGAGGCAGCCAGAAAGAAGCTGGTGACAGCGCAGAAAGTCTAAGTGTCCTGCTAGTTTAGTGCTCAGCGGACCTCAGCAGCAGGTGACTGGCCCTGCTGCTGAACGCGGCAAGAGCCAGCGTCTTCGAAAGAAGGCTGGCAAGGAGAAGGGAAGCTTTACAGCTTCCCTTCTCCTTTTCACCACGAAACCCGGCTAGGACGGCTGTGCGACCTTCTTGCCCTGGTTCTTCTGGATGATCTTTTGCTCGATTCTTCTTCTGAAGTCGTCACCGGTAAGCAGTATGCTCTGGGCTATTGCCGCCGATTCAAGACCATCGGCCAGGCTCTGGCCAAAGCTCATGTCTATGTTCCTCTTCGCCAGTCCAACTGCCACCGGCTCGTTACTCATAATTTCCTCCGCCCATGCCCTACCGGTTTCCTGCAGCTCTTCCAGCGGCACGACCTTGTTGACAAGACCAATCCGCTCAGCTTCAGCAGCAGAAATGGTCTTCCCTGTCAGGATTAGCTCCTTGGCTCTACCCACACCCACTACTCTAGGCAACCTCTGACTCCCGCCCAGGTCAGGAACGAGGCCCAGGTCCACCTCAGGTATGTTGAACGTTGCCTCCTCAGAAGCAATCCTGAGGTCGCAGCCTAGTATCATCTCCGTCCCAGCTCCCATGGCATAGCCGTGAATCAGAGCAATAACAGCTTTCTCCAGGTTCTCGATGGCTGAGAATGCCCTTTGAGCTCTCCTGACAAGCTGCCGGATGCCGTGACCATCTGCCCTTCCCGATCCTCCCAACTGGTTCAAGTCTGTGCCGGCACAGAACGCCTTTCCCTCGCCTGATAGTATCACGACCCTGACATTGTCCCCGGTAGCCACCTCGGAGAAACAGCGCTCCAGGTCAAGCAGTATTTGATTGTTGACAGCGTTTCTCTTTTCCGGTCTGTTTAGCTTTACGTGTAGTATCCCCCCTTCCTCCGACAAAGCAAGTGTTTCGAACTCCATGAGTTGCCTCCTTTTCAAGTATTCTGTTCATACCGTCGCTCACAGATCAGAGGCCCGGTGGTAGCACCTTTCTTGATGCCTCCCGCATAGCCACCGGAACAGCCATGAGACCTGACTGCATATCTCGCGCAGCTAGTTGAAGAGCAACGAGAATTCACGCACCGACCCGTCGCAAACCTTCTAACCAGCGGCCAAGAGCCTGAAGTATCTCAAGAGCCTACCGCCTGGAGTCGCTGCCCAACGCTAGCAAGGACCTCCTCGGCCTCTCGCACTATCCTGTCCACGAGTTCCTGGCAACTGACAATCTCGTTGATGAGACCTATAGACTGCCCGACGGCAAAGGGAGCTCCTTCCACGTCGCCATTCGCCCAGGCTTTCTCAGACCGCTCGCCGCCGATGAGGGGTATTATTTCCTCAATGCCGCCATCCTGCGCCTCTACGTCCAGCACCTTGCGCACTAGCTCGTTTTTCAACGCACGCATCTGCAAGTTAATCGTCTTGCATATCATGGTAGTGTCGTTTTCCTGACGGCGAACAAGCTCCTCCTTGATATTGGGATGTGCCAGACACTCTGTTGTAGCAATGAACCGCGAGGCCATCATGACCCCTTCCGCTCCAAGCACCATCGCCGCAGCCATGCTCCTTCCATCCGCTATGCCTCCTGCAGTGAAAACGGCGATACCGACGGAATCGCAAATTCGGGGGGTGAGCAGCATTGTAGTCACGTCATCGCCCAAAGGGTGTCCCCCCTCCTCAAAACCTGCGGCAATGACCGCATCGTAGCCCGCTTCCTCAGCATGCTTCGCGTGCTTCACGGAACCGACCTTATGTATCAGTTTCACACCCGCTTCCTTCGCCTGGCTAACTGAGTCCGGCCCCAGGTACTTGTCCAGAGGCGCGCCTGAGATCTCGATAGCGCCCACACTCTCTTCGCAGCCGACCTGGAAGTAATCCTGATGCAACTCTCTTGTAATCCGTACGGAGGGCAGAAGTGTGATGTTGACACAGAAGGGATTACTCGTCAGTTGGCGGGTCTTGTGAATTGCCTCACGAAGAGCATCTCCAGATTCGTAGTTCCCGGATGTCAAGTTTCCCAGTGCCCCGGCATTCGAAATGGCAGCGCATAGTTCAGGCTTCGCCAGCCACATCATACCGCCACACATGATAGGGTGTTCAATGCCAAAGAGTCGTGTAATCCTAGTCTTCATCCATTTCCTCCTTCATTCTCCTTCTTGCTCCAGTAAGCCATATTGGTGCAATTATAGCCCGCCAAGAGCCATGAGGCAAGAGGGCACGACGAGACCTCGCGCCATTGTTTCCTCACCTGACACTTGTTATACTTCTAACGGCAGGCTGCTGCCCGACCAGAGCAGGCCTCAGCGGCAACGCGAGGAGCAAAGGAGACTACCCATGAAAACAAGAATGACTGAGCTATTCGGAATAAAGCATCCCATCATGTTGGCTGGAATGGCTTTTGTGAGCCTGCCCAAACTGGTAGCTGCCGTTTCCAACGCTGGAGGTCTGGGCATGTTTAACAGCGTCGCCAACACCCCTGACCAGATGAGAGATATCATCAGGGAGATTAAGTCGCTCACCGACAAGCCATTCGGGATAAATGTCACGTTGCTGTTCCCCAACGCCAAGGAGAACGCGGAGGTAGCCTTGGAAGAGAAAACGCCAATCTTGAATTATGCGTTGGGGAAAGGCGATTGGCTCATCAAAGCAGCGCACGAGTACGGCGGTAAGGTCATATCTACCGTGGCAACCGAACGACACGCACACAGAGCAGAGCTGGACGGAGCCGATGCTCTTGCCGTCACGGGTCTCGAAGCCGCAGCCCACGGTGGTGAACCCACTTGCCTTGTACTGATACCCTTAATAGCCAGCATGGTAGACATCCCCATCATAGCAGCCGGCGGTTTCTGCGACGGCAAGGGGCTTGCCGCCGCCCTGGCCCTGGGCGCCGACGGTGTCTCCATGGGCACCAGGTTCGTGCTTACGCAGGAGAGCATGGTACATGAACGCGTCAAAAAGGTTGGCCTCAAAGCTACGGCCGAGGATACCATGCGCTCCGACAAGATCGATGGTCTCCCTGGCAGGTTCTGGAGAAATAGGGCAGCCATAGAAATGGCGCAGGGCAAGGTGCCAATAGGGAAGGCCATATCCAGCGCGTGGCAGATGAAAAAGATGGTAGATGTTCCCTTCTACAAGCTCTTGCTCAGTGGTTTGAGACAGAGGAGTGCACAGGATTTGGCCCGTCAAGCTGTCACTATCGACTTCCTTAGGACGCTTAACGAGCCCGGCGATGTAGACTCCTTGTTCCTGCCTCTGGGTCAAGTCGCCGGCAGGATCAATGATTTACCGACTTGCCAGGAGGTGATTGAACGAACGGTGGCTGAAGCCCAGGAAGTAATAGAGGTCCTGAGAGAAAAAGCCGCCGCGTGAAACACCAGAATACTAAAGAGAGAGGAGACGAAATGTTTAAGACACGTATCACGGAGCTTCTCGGCATCGAGTACCCGATTATTCAGGGCGGCTTAATGCGAGTTGCACGGGCGGAACTGGTGGCCGCAGTATCTAACGCCGGAGGTCTGGGCATCATGTGTGCCTTCACTTTCGCCTCCCCTGAGGAACTCGCTACAGAAATCAAGAAAACGAGACAACTCACTGACAAACCATTCGGGGTGAACATCACGCTGTTACCTACGCTCCGTCCGGTGGATATCGAAGGCTACCTCGAAGTGGTTGCCAAGGAGGGCATAAAAATCGTTGAGACAGCCGGCAGGAGCCCTGAGCCCTACATGGAGCGCATTAAGGCTGCCGGGATAAAACTGATACATAAGTGCACAGCAGTCCGTTTTGCTCGAACGGCTCAGCGATTAGGTTGCGACATCGTGAGCATCGATGGCTTCGAGTGTGCCGGGTTTCCAGGCGAGGACGATGTTACCTCGCTCATACTTATCCCGTTGACTGTCGACGCTCTGGAAATCCCCGTGATTGCTTCTGGCGGCTTCGGTGACGGCCGAGGGCTTGTCGCCGCTCTGGCACTCGGTGCAGAGGCGGTTAACATGGGTACTCGCTTTACGGCAACCCAGGAGGCTTCCGTCCACCCCAAGGTGAAAGAATGGCTGGTGCAAGCATCGGAGCGTGACACCATGCTGATACAGCGCTCATTGCGTAACACGCAGAGGGCGGTAAGGAATACCATCGCCGAGAAAGTCGCAGAAATGGAGAAGCAGGGTGCTACGCTGGAAGACATAGCGCCGTTAATCAGCGGACAGGAAGGCTATAAGGTTATCGAGACAGGCGACCTGGACAAAGGAGTATTTACGGCTGGTCAGGTAGTAGGACTCATTCGAGACATCCCGACAGTGAAAGAAGTAATGGGCAGGATAATCGAGGAAGCCAGGGAGGTCGCATCCAATATAGGCGCTGAAGGTATGTTTAAGCCGGTACGCAACCCATCTGAGCCCCTCCCCAAGTGACAAGACCAAGCTGCTGGTGCTGCGATCCGCGAGGAGAAGCGTTGTGGAAGTCGGTGCCGCCTATTAGAGCTATAAGTGAATGATATCTTCAGGGTGGTCTAGCGCTAGAAACATGAGTAGGTAGTTCTTGAGGTGGCTGGTTATCAGGAAGTTCTGCCGCACGTGCTCTTTGCCGTTTTGCCCCAGCCGGTTAGCGTACTCCGAGTTATTCAACAACTGCCTCAGAGCGTAGGCAGCGCCCTCCACGGTATGACATAGAAGTCCGGTGAGTTTATTCCTAATCTGCAGCGGTATGCCACCGACTGCAGTAGCCACCACTGGCTTCGCCTTCCATAAGGCTTCGCTTATGGTCAGACCAAACCCCTCTTTCAAGGATTTCTGCATAATAATCGTTGCCGCCCGCTGCAGAGCATTTATTTCAAGGTCACTTCCCGTTGGCACCAGCAGAACATGAATGTCGGGATTCCCTTCCGCCCGTTTTCTCACATCCGCAAGCACTTCCTCAGATTCAGGGTCATCATCAGCCGTCCCCCCTGCAAGGACCAGCTGGCAGTCTATGCTTTTGTTCACCATCTCAAAAGCTTCTATTACCCCAAGCGGGTCCTTGAGCCGGTCAAACCTGGAAACCTGGACAATCATAGGCTTGTCCGAGGTCAGACCATACTTTGCCAAAGTGGAATCGATCGTTCCTGAGTCGAGTTCCTTGTTCTTGTCGCTCAACGGGTCTATGGATGGCGTAATCAGGAACTGACGAATAGGCAATTGCTGAGCGAAGGCAGGTGCGGAAAAGACAGCCGCGTCATAATCAACGACGAAGCCACGTAGAAACCTCCATACCTTCTTATCAGGGTTTGAGACATCAATATGGCATCTCCAGACCCATTTCCTGCCTATTTCCTTTTTCTTAGCTATCAAGCCCGCCGGTTGCGGGTCGTGAACAAACAAGATATCCCCGTAAAACCTCACCTCCTCCAGGTTCTGCTGGGTTACCTCTGTGAACAAGGCGAAGTCGTCGGGAGAGATCTTCTCCTCTTTGCCATGTAGAGCATTGTGGAATTTCTTGGTCACCTCAAAGAATTCGTCGCTGCCCTGAATCACATCCCATCTAGCATCAACCCCCAGTTGATTGAGAAGCGGCACCATATGCTCCAGAATCTCCGCCACACCTCCACCAACAAAAGTAGAGTTTATGTTCTGAACGATTTTCCCCGCCAGTTCCTCAGCTAGAATCCTTAGCTCTTCAAGACAGCTTCTGCCGACTATCGGCTCATAATCCTGGAGCCGGCTTCTAGATTGCGAGTAGACTTCGTTTACCAATTATCCCCCACCTTATTTGATGCGCTTCTCAATAAGTTGAATTATGGTTGATCGTAGACCTTCTAGTGTATAGTTGTACGGGTCAAGGTAGGCAAGCCTGTCGGCCAAATCATCGTCCCCCAAGCAGTCCTGAATCCAGATGGAGAAGTCGTTAACTCCCTTCTGTAGTCTTAACCTTGCCTCAAAAATGTGGAAACTTAGGGAGTTTATGCTGATCTTCCTCAAGACCTCGACGAATTCCCTGAGGTCGTGAGCAGTATAGGGAGTAGGCAACACAACACTTATTGACCTGATGAAACGGAACTCTCTCCCCGGAGATGCGGCTCGACCGTCGGGGTTCTTCGCCATGTAGTCTTCGATGACACCTATAATCCTTGCCCTCAAAGCGGCGATGGTGGGGAAACCAAAGGTGTCAATGCTGGCTAGCTTCTCACCTAAGACTTCGTCGCCCAGTTCGTCGCTCACCCATAAGGCAAAGTCATTCGCTGGTTCCGGTGTCAAATACTGGTGTTCCTCCAGAAAATTGTGCGTGTGGTAGTAGATGACAGAGCCAGGAACCTTTTTCAAAGTGCTGACCAGCTCGGTCAAATCACACGCCTTAAGCCCGGTCACCTCCTTCAGATGAAGCCGAGAATAGAAGCGAAAAGGCGCACTAGCTTTCTTAAGTGGACGGCCATAATTGATAACAGTCGTCTGAAGCAATCGGTTATTAGGAACCAAGATGAGATTTCCATCAAGACCTCTTATCTGGGTATTTCTCCAGGTCACGACCGTGATGTAGCCCCCCTCCCCCGATTCCAACCTCACGAAGTCACCGACCTTGATTTGCTCCCCCTGGGCCAGCTGGAAACTAGAGAAAACATTGGTCAGTAAATCCTTAAAGACGAAAATCGCTACCAAAATACCGGCAGCCAGGAGCAAGTAGATTGGGGTAGTAGGCACTCCCCAGGCATCAAGCAATATCAAACCACCGATCACGGCAATAGTAATTCGGGCGATATTCACCAGCAAAGCTTCCGAGGGTCTGAGGCGCTCTACCCTGCCTATGTAAAGCCTGATGAGTTTTTCGGCCAAGCTAACAGCCATCCAGGTTACCGAGACGACAAACAGAGCGGCCAGAACCTTATCGGCTACAGCCTTCGTCGAATCTTCCAGCACTGAGACGTGAATAGCTATGAAAACGCCCAGTATCACGATCCAGACGAGAAACGGAGTCCGTGTCACCTGCACAACCAGGTGGCTGCCTTCCCACTTCGCCCTCGATGCCCAGCGGTCAAAGGCCCTGTAAGCACTCCTCCTCGTCCACAAGCCAACCACATATGTCGCAAGGAAAAGCACCACCGGAACAGCAATAGACAGCCAGTTCTCACTCAGCCAGTCAAGCATCTTAACAATCCTACGTTATTATAGCACCCTGAGCAACTCTGTGACTTCATCCGGCGAGTTCAAGAAATAGCGCGCGACTGACGGAAAGTCTCGTTCACCCACGAAGACCGAGATGCCGTTGTTCTTTTCTATGGATTTGAAGCCGTCCTCGTCAGTCAAGTCGTCCCCCAAGTATAGTGGCAGTGCCCAACCTCTGCCCCTGGCCTGCTTGCAGTTAGCTATAAACCAGCCTACGGCCTTGCCTTTGTCCCAATCCACCGGCGGTCTTATTTCGTACACCTTCTTGCCGTGAGTAACCTTTATCCTACCAGTGACATTCAGCGGGTCGGTGACCTTGGCGAAGGCATCCCTTACCTCTCTCTCCCTGGC
>JADHWZ010000070.1 GCA_016783225.1 Dehalococcoidia bacterium
TGGCTCGGCTGTCGAAGGAACTGAGATCCTACGATGGTCTCAGCCACCGAGCCTTTTTTGCCCTCTCGAAGCACCTCCGTCACGAGCTGGCTGCAACCAAAAGGGTCATAACCGACAAGCAGCCTATCTTCACCTATTAGCATCGTGACGAGCCTTCGCGTCCTTACCGCGCGTCAAGCCAGTTGCTGTTCAAGTAGGATGAAAAGCCTTGTCAAAACAGTTGTTGTTTTGAGCACGGTGCTAATCATATCATCTCTAGTGCCCAGGCGAATGTAGACTAGGCCCATTAAGATGTGACTTAACCTCAGCGTAACGTGCAGCGATACCGAGTGCTTTGGCCGCAGTTTCCAGATTACTAAAGGTGGGGAACCCCAGAGCTTCCAGCGCGCGCGATAGCTCTTCCTTGGCGGACAATTTTGGTCCGTAAATCCAGATCGTCATCGGTTTTGAGACCTGTTGCTTCAGCCGGCGAAACACGTCAGCCGTGTCTTGTGCGTCTGAGGATGAAGCGGCCCAAAGGATGAGCATAGCACAATGCACATTGTCATCCGCTAGCACTGTAGATATTATCGATTCAAGCGCAGCAGTGAAGTCACTAACGAATGGTGCCACCTGGCCAGCATCAACAGGGTTGCTGGCCAGTCTGGGGGAGATCTTGGCCAGCCTATCATCTGTTACGGACGATAGGTGTGCGACATCCAGTCCGCTCTCTACGGCTGCATCAATTGCCATTATGCCGGCTGCTCCAGAGAGAGTGATAATGGCGACTCGGTTGCCTTTGGGCGACGGTTGGGAGGCGAAGACTCTGGGTATATCCAAGAATTCTTGCCAGGTGTTGAGTCGAACAATACCAGCCTGCTTGAAGGCACTGTCGTAGATCTGGTCAGCCCCTGCCATTGAGCCGGTATGGGAAGCCACGGCTTTGATACTTGCCTCATTCCGCCCCGGTTTGAGAATCAGTACTGGCTTGTGGGCGACTACTTTTCGGGCAACGTCCATAAAGCGCCGACCGTCCTTTATGTCTTCCAGATGCAGGGCAATGACTTTCGTCTCGGGGTCAGCCGCTAGATACTCAAGGAAGTCGATTTCATTAACGTCGCATTTATTGCCGAAATCACACATTTTACTCACAGGATAGGCGCAGTCTTCGAGTGGCAACGCCTGCGCACCGACAATGCCAGTCTGGGAGGCATATGCTGTAGCTCCTTTCTGGATCCTGTTGTAACCTGTGAAATAAGGTGTGGTCACGAGACCAGTAGCAGTGTCAGCAATGCCTATCGTATTTGGCCCGATAAGACGGATTCCGGCATGACGGGCAATATGTACCACTTTCTGCTGGAGCCTGGCTCCTTCTCTGCTTGTCTCGGCAAAACCATCAGATACGATAATAGCTGCCTTTATTCCTTTCTGAGCACATTGCTCGATAACCGCTGGCACCACTTGTGAAGGTGTGATGACTATGGCGAGATCAATGGGGGCAGTCACATGGTTGACCGTAGGGTAGACTGTCATGCCTAGTACTTGGCTATAGGATGGGTTGACAGGGTAGATTGCACCTGAGAACCCGAAATTGCGCAGGTTCTTAATGACACCGTAGCCGCCCATCCAGCCTTCCCTGAATGAGCCCATTATTGCGACGTTACGCGCCTCAAAGAATATCCCCAGGCCACCGTTCTGCTTGAGTTCCATTGTGCCGTGGGCGCCCTCCATTGTCCTTTTGACTTTGAGTGCCCTCAGGCCTGCTTTCGCGGCCTGCTTGGACGGCGAATCTCCATGATTATGAAGCTGTGGTCGCCGCGAGTCAGCTCGCCGCAAGGGACAAAGCCGCATTTTAGAAAGCACTTCTGCGCCCGGACATTCCAATTCAAGGTCTTGAGATGAATCCTTTCTAGCTTGGTTTGCGAGAAAACACGGTCCAGTAAGGTAAGTATGGCATCAGTTCCGTAACCCTGGTTCCAGTAGGCCCTGTCGCCAATCATGATGCCTAGCTCGGCATCCCTGTTGAGCTCGTTTATGTTGAAATAGCTGCAATTGCCAATATGTCTCCCATCTACGGTTTCGATGGCGAGACGGCAACCTGGCCCGGGATGGTGCAACTCCTCAGCGTAACCCCTCAGGTACTCCTTGAAGGAGCTTGACGTGGGGAGAGCTGCATCGAGCTCGCATAGCTCGGTATCCGTCCGCCAGCCATAATCATTGACGGCATCTTGTATGCGTTTTGGGCGTAGCTTGACCTTGTCGCCAACCAATACTGGTGGTCTTACTAGGGCTTTGAAGGTAGAGGGTCTTCCCAAAAGTGAAGCTCCTTCAACGCAGATCTAGCTGCCTGGCGGCCTCCGGGCTCAGGGTCTTCTGCCAACTCACTCAGGGTTTGTTTGGCTTCATCGCCGCCTATTTCACCCAACGCCTTTATGGCTGCTTCCTGAATTTGGCCATCTTCGTCTTTGGTCAGCATTATGAGGTGAGGCACAGCCTCGTCGGCGCCAAGCTCGCCGCAGGCATTAGCAGCCTCATAGCGCATCTCGGCTTCAGGGCTAGTGAGTTCGGTCAGCAAAACTGTTAGCCATGCTGTATCGCAATTGCGGCCCATGGCATACACGGCGCTCGCTTTGAGCTTGACATCATTGCTGTGATAGATTCTCTGTATAGATTCCTTGACTCGTGGCAGACTGAGAGGAGCAATAGCCTCCAGGGCTCGCCGCTTCACTTCGACTGGCTCCGCCTCGTTATCCAAGACCTCTAGCAAAGCTGTGTATACCTTGTCTGTATGGTACGTGGATAGTCTATCTAGCTCGCCTAACAGGGCGAATCTGCCTAAAGCTATGGCTGCTGCTGCTCGGACTTCGGTAGAGGTGTCTTGTTTGAGTGCTCGCAGCAAAGGCCTGATAAAACGGTGGTTTTCCTCCGGTTCTAAGCCAGCAATTGCCTGGGTCCTGACTGCCTCGTCAGGGTCACCAAGGCCGAATACAAAGGTACTGCTGAAATCAAGTCTAAGGTCAGCCTCGCTTAGGTGGACAAGGTGAGAGATGACTTGACGCCGCCGCTCGGCATGTGCCTTTGTCCAGACCTCCTTTAGGAAGTCCAGCCCCTCGCCAGTCAGGTCGGATAGGTAGGCCAATTTAGAATTGACTAGAGGCTTATTCGAGTCGAAGATCTCGGCGATACACTGCTTGTGAGGGGGTGACTCCGCTGTCACCTATTCGTCCTCCTCGCTATCTTCTTCGTCTTCCTCCTCCTCTTCGTCTGGTGGCCACACAGGTCTCGTGTAGCGGTCGATAAACTCCCCCATAGCTTCAGCGGCTAGCCTCTTCATTTCCTCCTCTGACTCTCTAGCCAGTTTGGCTAGGTCGGCTAAGTCGACGCCTATGCCGAGGATCTTGGTCAGGAATGTGAGCACGGCCAATGAGGCCTTTGGACTGGGTATTCGAGTGGCATACGCGGGCACCTCACCCAGCAGGCAGATGCCTTCGATGCCCCTCTCCTTAGCTACTCCCAAGAACAGGCCGTTAAGCCCGGCGATTTGAATGTCGCCGCGGAGAACGACATTGTGCTTCTTTAGCTCATCAAGTAGCTTTTCATTTGTGGTTGCCCCCCATACCCTTGGTTGTTCGGTGTGGTGAATTCGACAAATAGCCGCGGCGCAGGTGTATATCCTCTTGACCTTCAATTTCTGACTAACATCCAAGATACAACCGGCCAGCTCGTAGCCTTTGAAACTCGGCTGCTCATCGCCAATGAACAAGACTATGTCCCTGTCGGAGTTAGGATTGTGCCAATAATACAATTTACTCTCCGGGAACTGTGGGGCTTCCACTACATTACCTTTGACCATAACACCGATGGGGTCAAAGAAATCAAAAGGTTCGATTTCCCCGATCTCTTCAGCATTCAATTTGTCCTTCAGATAACGCGCCACTATGAGTGCCACGTTTCCGATGCCGGGCCAAGCTGCAATCAAGTCACATGCCTTGGGATGTGGTTCCTTATAGAGCCTGACTGTATCTTTCATGCGAAATATCCCGCTGATTCCTTGCTGTCACCCTGACCTTGAAGCCATCGCTTTCTGTCATTCCGGAAGGCAGGTCTTGCGGCTAGTCCATGCCCCCCATCTGCTGGATGGGTCTGGCGACCTGTCCTCATGTTGCAAGCTTATCCTGACCTCGCGGCCACCGACAAACTGGCGCAGTAGAGGCAGGGAGTCCGTAGAAAGCCACCAACCCACCTTGACTTCTGCCCCACTGCCTCAAGCTGGCTCAGGACTTGGTAGACATTCCCTGAAACCATGGTGTTCTTCACTCTGCCTGTTATCTCTCCCCTTTCTACCTTGTATCCTAATAGAACATTGCCAGTGAAGTCTCCATTCAATATGTTACCCTGTTCGGCACCCATCAACTGGTCTACGATCAAGCCTTGCCTCATATCTCCTACCATGTCCCAGAAGGGGACATCGCCTTCGCCTATGACTATGGAACTTGGGGATGGCGAAGGCAGGCCACCGTGACGGCTACCGTTTCCGGTGCTTTGGGTATTGGCCAGAGCCGCTGTGTGCAGGTCATAGAGGAACTGCGATACCACCCCGTGTTCGACAAGCGGCGTTCGCTGGCTCGGCATTCCTTCATCGTCACAGGGGTAGCTGCCCACCTGGTAAGGCAGGGTGGCATCATCCCACAAGGAGAGTCTCTTGTCGAACACCTGCTTGTCCTGTTTATCCTTGAGCGGTGAAGCTCCGTCAAGCACCATCTTGCCATTGAAAGCTGCCACCAGCGGAGCTATGAGCGAGCTGGCGACGCCCTGTGGCGTGAAAATCACCGGCATCGGCTTGGTGGATATGTTCACGTTCTTCTTGGCTAGCTCCAGTTGCCTGATAACTTCTTCAGCTACCGTACCAGAATCAAGGATGGGATGGCATGAACTCTGGCTATCACCAACGAAGAGCATATCCTGGTCTTGGACGAGGATACCTTCAAGGCTCAGGTCAAAGAAGCTCTTATTGTAGGTTGCTTTGCCACCTGCGGTGTTAATCATACGGACGGAAGCGGTGCCTTTGGACACCGATGCCTCGCATACAATATCAGGTGTATGTTGCCTTATTGCAGCTATAAGTTGCTCTCCCAACTCTACCATGTCATCGGTTGTCACATCGTCTATCTGCGAGTCGAAGATGTCTATTTGGGGATAGGCTTTTGGGCCTGGGAAATCGAATTTGGCAAGCATGCCAAATTGACAGGTCTCTACTGCCATGTCGACGAGCGCTTGGGGCTCGATAAAGCCGTCAACTTGCGCAAAGCCAATCCTGCCATCTCTGACTAGCCTCAAGGCATTACTGGTGCTTTCCTTGGTCTGGACTTGTTTCAGCCGGTTGGCTTCAAAATTGACAGGAGTCCTCTTGGAGGAGACTTGAAATACCTCAGCCTGCTCAGCTACCTTCTTGGCTCGTGACAGAATCTCGTCCATTCAGTTGCCCCCAACCAAGCAACGGCTGATCCTTATATGAGGACTGCCATTGGAAACGGGCAGCGGCGCTTGTCCAGCTTTGCCACAGCCGCCGCCCTGATTCATCTTCAGGTCGTTGCCAACGGCGTCAATATTGACCAAAGTGGTAAAGACATTGCCGGTCAGTACTACCGGCCGCAGCAGTTCAGCTACTTTTCCGTTGCGAATCATGTAGGCTTCACCGGCGGAGAAAGTAAACATCTCCAGGCTGGTTGTGCCTCCGTACCAATCCTTGGCATAGATACCTTCTTTGATGTCGCTGAGCATCTCTTCAAAAGATGTCGACCCGGGTTCAATGAAAGTGTTCGTCATCCGTACAATAGGAGCAAAACGGTAGTTGAGAGCACGGGCATTGCCTGTAGGCTTTTCTCCCATCGTGGCGGCTGTTTCTCTGGAGTGGAGTCTGCTTTCGAGGATACCTTCTCGGATAAGGTGGGTCTTTGTCGCTGGCACACCTTCATCATCATATTGATAGCTGCCACGCAGTCCAGGGACGGCGGCTCCGTCAACGATATTGAGATGTTTCCCGCCAAATCTTCGGCCCAGGCGCATCAAGTCCTGTAGCCGCTTGTTTTCGTGAACATGGTCGGCTTCGGACAAGTGCCCGAAGGCCTCATGAACGAAGACCCCAGCCAAGACTGGGTCTAAGATGACGGTATACTCTCCTCCCTTAGCTTGGGGCGCTGAGAGAAGCCTGACCGCCCTCTGGGCCATCTCTTTCACCTGGTCATGCAGGCTCTCTATGGTGGCAAAATCGCCTCTGCTGCCCATACTTAAGCCGACCTGCTGAACTTGGCCATCGGCGCTGGCTATAGCCGAGAGACGAAGATTCAGGTCAACTCTACTCTGCTCTATGTAGGTGCCTTCAGAGGTGGCGAGCACAACTTTCTTCCGGCTGTCGTGATAGCTGACGTTCGATGTTTGAATCTTGGGTGTGCTCAGAATGATGGCGTTGTACTCGTCAAGCAACTGTTTTTTTGAGGCCAGCGGAACGGTCGTTGGGTCCTTTTTTGTCTCGGCAGTTACTATGTCAGTTACCGGCTCGGTTTGGCTGAACTTGGTGTCTTCCTTGCCGACAAGCCGTGCCTGCTTTACGGCTAGGTCCGCGTTGTCCCGCAGCTTGTCGACATGGTTGAAGCTAGTGAAGCCCCAGCCGGCTTTGATCAGAGCCCGGACGTTGCCACCAAGACTGGATGTTCTGCTTATCTCCTCCAGTCTGTCCCCGCGGTAAACAATGCGACTTGCTTGGGTCTCCTCAAACCGAATCTCGACATAATCAGCGTCATGTCCTTTCAGGGCGTCGGCAAGCCTGTCCCGCAACTTCCCGGTTTCCAAAGCCCTTCTATTTTAGTCGCAGTCTGGAGCAAAGGCAAGGCGAAACAGCTAAGTGGACTTCTTGAGGACTCAGTTGTATACTTGTTTGGGGGGGTATTGTGATGAAGTCCAGTCTTATTGGCAAGATTGAAAAAGCCAAACGCTACGCTGAAGAGCCCGGACGTGTCACTTTGTCGGAGTTCACCGCTGATTTCCGGGGTGAGCATAGCCGCTATGTTGTTAGCTATAAGGCTGGTAAATGGCACTGCACCTGTCACTTCTTTGCTCAGTGGGGGCTTTGCAGCCATACAATGGCATTACAACGACTTCTCGCCGAAATGCTGCCTGAAGAAGCGGCTACTTCGGCGGGTGTTGCTGTCTCCGGCTGACTTCTGGTCTGGCTGCTCTTGTGCTGTAGTCTATTGCCTCAGCTACGACGAAAAGAGAGCCTGTAACTAAGATAAGGTCCCTCTTGTTGGCTGCAGCCAAGGTCTGAGACAAAGCCGCTGAAACGTTATCAGCTACCTTTACTCGTATTCCCAGGTTGGCGAACTCCTCAGCTAGTATCGACGTAGATGCCGCCCTGGGATGAGAAGAGCTGGTAATCGTAATCTCATCGGCAAAAGACTTCAGTTCTTGCGCCATCCCGGAGGCGTCTTTGTCGCTGGAGGTTCCGAAGATAATGAAACACTCCTCGTAGTCAAAGTACTCCTTGATGGCCTCAATCAATTTCCCCATGGAATACGCATTGTGAGCTCCGTCAACCACCACGGTGGGCTCACGGCTCAGAATCTGAAGCCTGCCGGGCCAGACCACCTGGCTGAATCCTTCGGCCATCTCTCGGCTGGAGATGATGGTTCCGAGGTAAGCTAACGTTTCCAAAGCTGCCACAGCCGTAGCCGCATTCTCCAGTTGGTAGTCGCCAAGCAGAGGAACAATCAGTTCATATTTGTTGGTTGTGCCCTGGACTGTTACTGATTGCTGGTACAGGTTCCCTCCCGTCCTCTGCCATGTGACATCCCTGCCGACTTGAATCAATCTTGCACCTCGTTGAGCACAGACTTCCTCAATTACCTTGGCAGCTTCCTTCACCTGTGGAGAGCTTACTACTATGCATCCAGGCTTGATTATGCCCGCCTTCTCGGCGGCTATTTTGGCAATGCTACGACCCAGGATTTCAGTATGGTCAAGGCTGAGAGAAGTAACAACACAGACATCGGCTTTAGCCACGTTAGTGGCATCAAGCCTGCCTCCCAAGCCTGCCTCAAGTACCTGAAAATCAACCTGGCTCTTGCTGAAGTAGGCGAAGACAGCAGCCGCCAGTATCTCGAAAGTGGTCAGTTCGCCATAAGCTGCTTCCTGATTGACCCGCTCGACGATTGGTCTGAGTTCTGTGACCAAGGCGGCAAAGTCAGCCTCGGAAATCATAGTCCCACTAACCCTGATGCGTTCTCTCAGGGTGTGGAGGTGGGGGGAAGTAAATAGGCCTGTTCTGTAGCCAGCGGGGATGAGCACTTGAGCGATCATGGCTGCTGTGCTTCCCTTCCCCTTGGTACCGGCGATGTGGACTGTTCTTGCTCCCAAGTGCGGGTTGCCCAGCGGCCGCAACAACTTCTCCATCCGCCTGAGGTCATAATTGGCCGAGGTATAGGCAATGCCTGGAGTCTTCTCGTAGTCGGTAAAACCAAAGATATAGGCTTCGGCGTGGCGATAATTCATTTGGGCTTTCATTATAGCACCGGCCAAACAACGACATGTAGTATGAGGCTTGTAGTGCGAGGCTTTGGCCTCGCCCAAGCCGCCGCTAAGACGCCGCACTACGCCACAGAAGGAGGGCTTGGATACTTTCCCTTCTTAGGATATAATTCAATCAAGCTGACCATGAAATTCGCGGATAAGCTTTTCACCGCTCGCCAGCGAAATGGCAGCCTGCTTTGTATCGGGCTTGACCCTGACCCGGAGCTGATGCCCAAGGTAACTCTTCTGGAGTTCAACAAGGCTATAGTGGATGCCACTGCTGACCTGGTCTGCGCTTACAAGCCCAATCTGGCTTTCTACGAAGCTTTAGGTATTGACGGGCATAAGCTTTTACAGAAGACCATCGAGCATATACCCAGCCATATCCCGATAATTGGCGATGCCAAGCGAGGTGACATCGGCAACACGGCCAAGGCCTATGCTGAGGCTCTCTTTGTCACCTTCGGCTTTGATGCGGCTACAGTCAGCCCTTACCTCGGCTTCGACTCAGTCGAGCCGTTTGCCGCGTACAGGGATAAAGGGGTCTTTGTACTGTGTCGTACGTCGAACCCAGGGGCGGTGGATTTCCAGAGCTTGGTTGATGCCCGGGGCACACCCCTGTATGAAACGGTGGCCCGCAAAGCCCGGGAGTGGGACGTTCATGGCAACATTGGCTTGGTGGTCGGGGCTACTTATCCTGAAGAGTTGAAGCGGATTCGAGAGTTGTGCCCGAAGATGCTGATGCTTATTCCTGGCATTGGGGCTCAGGGTGGTGACTTGGCCTCGGCGGTCAAATACGGGGCTGATACTCGAGGAGAAGAAGCAATTATCGCCGTCTCGCGGCAGGTCCTTTATGCTTCCCGAGGGGGAGACTTCGCGGAAGCTGCCCGGCGCAGCGCACAGGGATTGCGAGACAGAATCAACGATTTAGTCCGCGAGAGTGGTTCGTAATCTGGAAGTAGGACATGGACGTAAAGCTCGGCGACGTGGTGCGCCTGCGGAAGCAACATCCGTGCGGTGGTGCTGAATGGCAGGTGGTAAGGTTGGGTGGCCATATCGGCATAAGGTGCCTTACGTGCCAGAGAGAGGTCTTTCTGGAAAGGGGCATCTTTGAGCGACGAGTAAGGGCCCTCGTCTCACGGGATGAACTGGCGAACGCAAGTGATGATTCACTGGCCGGAGACGCATTGCGTCGGCAGCTCAAAGGTTTCCGGAAACGGGCGCTCGGATAGAGACAGGTTGCGGACGCATGCTGCTATGCGGCGGCACTTGTCGGATGACCAGCAATCGGCAATGAGTAACAGCAAACACACTTCTGACTGTCGTGTGGCGTGTGGACCGCTTGCCTATTGCTTGGCTGGGCGTGAGGCGTTGAGGCACCTCTGTAATATGAGGGGTTTGGTCAAGCCGTTTTTGTCTGAGTGTGTAGTATCGGCCGACGCCGAAATGGATTATCCCGTGCATACTTCGGTGGATATAGGACTATTTGGCTACACAAAGTAGCCCACTTGGGGGATTGTCTATCGGCGTCGGATAAGCTAGAGTTGTCACAGTGTACCCTAGACTAGTTCAAAGGAGCTACGGTTATATGGCGCGGAGTAACAACCAGGACAGCATGCTGACGGCCAGCGAACTGGCTCA
>JADHWZ010000071.1 GCA_016783225.1 Dehalococcoidia bacterium
TGACGATGCGGGCAGTGTGGATGATGAGTCAGGGCAAACCCAACAATCTGGAAGCCTCAATGTGCAAGGCGAAAGCCGGACTCGCAGTCACCAAGATTACCCAAAAGGCGGTCGAGTTGATGGGGCCGCTCGGCTACTCCAGGAAGCACCTACTCGAGAAATGTATGCGTGACGCCAAGATAAACGATATTTTTGAGGGCACAGGCCAGATCAACATGCTTATAGTGGCGCGCCGAGTCCTTGACTTCTCCAGAGAGCAACTCAAGTAGGTGCCGACCTAAGACGCCAGCATCACCCCGCCACAAGAACAACCGGACCAAATGGTGGGCTCGGCAGGATTCGAACCTGCGATCAACCGGCAGGTGACCCGGGTCCCTACTCGGGCGTCTCCCCGCCGTTGAGGGGGCCGAACCTCCTCAGCGCCTCGTGCATCTCCTCGGTGGTGACGTGCCGGTAGATGTCGGCGGTGATGCCCACGCTGCTGTGCCCCAGTATCCTGCCCACCACCTCCAGCTTGGTGCCCAGCTTCAAGCATTTGAGTGGCAAACAGGCGGCGTGGCAGCTTAAGCTGCGGCACCTAAACATGCCAAACGATCTCAAAAGGTCGCATTATTTCCCATGGTTTTCTTGCCCGAAAGGGCTCCTCGGTGGGCAAGCGAGTGTTATGTCAACAACAGGTGGGGAGGCATGGCCACAGGGCCAGCCACATCAGCTGTGAAAAGGGTTTTGAGGCCTAAAGTACTCGCGGGGAATTTGGGGCTAGGTGTGGCTGGCCTGGGATGTGATATGGGTGCACCGTAGTCCTAGATTACTGCCTGCTTCTCAAACCGCCTCAACTAGGTTTATATGCAGGTGGCTCGGAGCTCCACCAGTAAGGGGGGCCTGCCATTTTCCCGGCATCGAATCGGTTCCAGGTGTACGACTCTCTGATCAACACGACAGCTTAGGGAAAGTCACTATGGGTCTACATAGGCAGGCATCTCGAACTAGTACAGAGAAGAAGGCAGGCGAAAAACAGGACATTACAAGCAAGAAGGGACTACAATAGAACCACCTGGGGGCAATGCAGCGGCCTTTCAGTATCTATTGATCTTTAGGGCCTAACTGTCCCATTTTCACTGACTACATACAAAGTAATTATGCAGCCACGCAGTGATAAGCCAGGAGCAGTCTAGGATTCTCCCAAGCCTTCCACTTTTGAGAAAGAGAAAGCAACTTCGAGGATTATGGAGGAATTTGAAGGATAGATGCTTTATAAGACAAGGCACACACTGAGAATTGTAAAAACGATGTATCCCGTATGCCCCTAAGCACGCTATATACGGTCAATACGTGCTCACAGCTCTCAGCCTAATCTGAGTAACATCGTACCCGTCCCGTAAGGTAATAAGTTAATGTGCCCACCATAAAAGTGTTAAAATTAAATCACACTAGGTGACTGAGGAGGTGTATTATGCCATTTAAGACGTATTATCTAAGCCCAGAGGATAAGCTTGAGTGCGATCTCAACCAGGAAGGGATTAGAGCTGCTTTTGATTCCAAGCAGGGACTACTCTGGGTAGACATCACAGAGACCACAGAGGATGATGGCAAATTCTTGGAACAAATTTTCCACTTTCACCACCTCGCTGTCGAGGACTGTGTAGAGGCAAAGATTCACTCACCGAAAATCGACGACTTTGCTGACTATCTGTTTATCGTAGTCCACGGTGTCAACCATATAGTGGAGTCAGACATAGTGGAGACAACAGAATTAGCAATCTTCTTCGGTCCCAATTTCGTGGTGAGTAGCCATTATTTTCCCCTCTATAGCATCGAAGCTGTTAGGCATTTAGTTGAAGATGATGGCCGTCCAATGAGACACGGGACGGATTTTCTAGCCTATGCCATTATCGATGCGTTAATTGACAATATTATGCCCACCATTGACAAAATGAGCGATATTGCTGATGAGATCGAGGAGGAGTCAATCCGCAGTCCTCAGCAGTCAACCTTGGAAGCAATAATGAAACTCAAACGTTCCACCCTGAGACTGCATCGAGTCATGGCTCCTCAGCGAGAGGTATTAAATCGGCTCAGCCGCGGCGAGTTCCCATTGATAAAAGATGAGGCACAGATATTCTACCGGGATATTTACGATCATTTGGTGCGGATTGAAGACTTGAGCCAAACCATTCGAGATAGGGCTGACAACGCCCTTGCTACCTATTTGTCATCGGTGGCAAACCGACAGAATGATACGATGAAAGTCCTGTCCATGGTGGCAACTATCTTCTTGCCTCTTATGCTGGTGGCTGGCATCTACGGCATGAACTTCGAGAATATGCCAGAGTTGAAAGTGCCATGGGCCTATTTCGCTGTGTTAGCATTCATAGGACTAGCTATTGTGGTCGCCATATGGTGGTTTTGGGCCAGAAATTGGATAACATGGGGGAGACGGAAGGTTGCTAAAGTTGGGTCCTTCGTCGTAGAGCCTCAGAGACTCGTCGGTTACGTTGGTCATCTTACAAAACGATCATTACCTGTGAGACATGGGGAGGGTAAATCAAGGTACAGGTGATAGGCTCAACAGAATTGAGGGCCGAGATCGAGTGCTAGGCAGGAAAATTACAGAAGCTACGACCCAAACATAAAATCAAAGTCGCTGAGCAAGAGCTTTATTATCTTACTGGACTGCACCCCTATTATTAGACAGAAAGGGTTAGGAGAGTCCGGCAGGATAATCCATTGTTCTCCTGAATAAGCACCAATTCCTCGGAGTCATTCAGTGAGCGGTAACCAGGTGCCGGATGAAGCCTCTTATGAGTGTAGACTCCCTCAATGAAATAGCGAAGCCTGGCCATCACGCGCCAACAATGCCCTGACTTCCACCGCCACCCCCCGAAGCAGGTCATAGATTACGTGTATCCCTGCCCTACCACCACAGCCGCTGGCCAACAGAGAAGCGGCTTCCACGGTTCTACACCATTTAGTGGGAAAAACCCTATGGGGTTTCCAAACTAAACAAATAGGGTTTATGCGCGGGCAGCCCGGAGCGGCGTGGATAGGGGGCCCCTCCCGTGTTTCCTGGTTTCGTATTCGTTTTGTGGCTTATGACTGGCGGGTCGGGGGCCGGTTTCTGGAAGTATTACGTCAGGGAGGGCAGGGGCTAGCGGACTAGAACCTTTGCACTACGAAAGGCCGGTCGTGGGTATATCAATCTCAAGGATGTCAACACTGTAGGGGTGTAGGAGAAAGGCCGGCCGTTACCAATGCCGCCGCTGGTGTGCAATGAAGTGTGAAAAATGTGCAACATTTTGGGGGTTATTTATAACCCGAAAACTGTACATCTTGTACATCGTATATGATTACTTATCTGAGTCCTTGTTCATTGATTGGATGACGTGGGGCTACCCGTCAGGCACACCGTCTGGAGATGCACCTATATTATCATAATTATATGAAGGCACTGCCCCCCTATCAGGGCTGGGCATCGATTCGTATTTGAGTGGTAGGTTCCGATGCTTTTCCGATGCATCTTCGATGCTTTTGACCTTATCAATAGGAAAATTGTAATCGTGTGTGACTGCTTCTATTGGAGGTGATTCCCCCTTTCTTCTTTGTCTCCTTGGGCTCTACGCCCCGCCTGCGCCTCCACTCGGCGACGAGCAGGTCCAGCTTCTCCCGCTTGTCTTTGTCCATGGCATTCTTGCCTCGTGCCCAGTAAGAAGCTACCATATGGGTGACCCGGAAGTAGTGCGCAACCTTCTCCAGCAATCCAGTCAGCCTCCTGAAGAGTTACAGGGCCTTATAGTACTCATGCGGGTTGACAACGGTATGCATGGAAGCATAATGTAGGTTTATGTCTAGTATTATAGGCTAGTTACAATGGATGAAGAGCATGGGCACCAACAAGGTGGTAAAGCCTTCAGTAATGAGGCAGTTTATGCCTATGTTGAATGGCTAAAGTCCCACATACCGATGGTTAGTGCGTACCACAATCACAAGGAAACAATGGCATGGTTAGCAACAGCACTATATTTACCGACAATTATTGGGTTAGGACACCTTATCAGTTTAGAGAAAGCAGATATGGTATTGCAGGTGGTATTCACACTGGCTCTGCTTCTGGCTGCTGCTCTTTTTCTTGTTTTATTTATCAATATGCAGTTCACTGAAAGGTGGACTGCCGCCGACCGAATAAAAGGGCTGATGAAGACAATGGTCATGCTCTTGGCAGAGAAGGCGCTATTAACTTCAGAGGATCGACGCGAGATTGAAGTGAAAGGTGCTGTGTGGCCCCGATTTGTGGCTATTAGACTTGATGAATGTCTTACACCAAGGTGTTGGAAACAAACCCTGTGCTTCCTGTTCTCTTTTCGCTGGTACAAACTTGACCCACGCTGGAAAACAGAGCTTGCCAGCTATTTCATGATTATCATCTCTACAGTAATTGCTGGTCTTCTCATCTGGACTTAGAAGACTCCCAGCAAACACAATCAACCCACACGGCCCTAATACCAGAGTCACATCAGCATTCTTTGCACTATCGAGAAGGAAAGAACCCATAGTCTGTGGCTTGGCCTATGCCTATACTAATGTGGTGGGCTCGGCAGGATTCGAACCTGCGATCAACCGGTTATGAGCCGGGCGCTCTGCCACTGAGCTACGAGCCCGCAAATACTGAGGCCCTGTCCGCACAACTCAAACACAGGCGGCTAGGCTGCTGTCGTACCGCAGTAGCTACCCAGAACAGATACTTTCCCTTGACAGCGTGTATGCAAGAGCGACCATAGTATATCATAGCACCACGAGGGTGTGAAACTGCCCTTCAGGTTCACGGCTTGACTAATTATTGTGGCTTTTGTAGAATTAGCAGTCGGGGGATGAGACTGCTAATTTCTGACGATCAACTATCCATGGAATGTCTCGTCATAGCATTCTTCTCCTCTGTGCGCCAGGAGGTACCATATGCCCATCTACCAGTACGTATGCCCGAAGTGCCAAACGCAGTTTGAGCGAAGGCAGAGCTTTGCCGATGAATCTGTGGCTGCCTGTCCCAGATGCAACAATGGCGCTCGGCGCCTTTTCTCCCCAGTACCCATAATCTTCAAGGGGTCTGGCTTCTATGTAACTGACAGCAATGCCAGAAAAAGCGGGCTGCAAAACAGTGCCCAGGAAGACAACGGCGATAAGCCAGAAGCCAAAGGCACGATACAGAACGACGGCAAAGCAGATAAGAAAGAAGATAAGGCTGGAAACGGTGAAGAGGAGAAGTAAGAAACATGTGTCTGGCTGAGGTCAAGGCAGAAACAGGCGGCTGAGGGAGAGAGAGAGTAGACATGAAATGCCCAGTCTGCGGCAAAGAAGCTAAAACCAGGCTCTATTGCTGCGCCCGTTGTGCAGTCTACGTACACGTTGCCTGTTGGCAGATGCATGTTGCCGCCGCCCACAAAAGCTAGGTGGGCATTCCGGTTACCGATTCGATTCACATTCGTGGCACTACAGGCAGGGCCCAGTAACCATCAGGACAAAAAAGGTAGCCCCTTCATTGTCAATCGACCTCCCCTGTGCTAGACTCAGACTGCGTCCCTGTAGCTCAGAGGATAGAGCGGCTGCCTTCTAAGCAGCGGGTCGTGGGTTCGAATCCCTCCAGGGACGCCACCAGCCCGTCCCCAATTTCGCCTGATGCCCTGATCCTGGCTGGCAATTCGCTCCGTTTCTCCCATGTTCGCGTACTCCCACCAGTTTCCTCCTGCCTTTGAAGTCTGAGAGCAGACCCACGCAGCCAACACGCGAGTTCTTGCTTTTCAGGTTGCTTGGCTCCAGTAGTCTTCGAAAATGGCCCGGAAATATCATCAGCTTTTTCCGCTACGCCTTCTCATCCTGAGGATCGTCAATGATAGTCCTCGTACAAAGCAGTAAGCATTATGTAAACAGGCTCTTTTTCCTTGCCGGACCACCTTGGCACCTGCGGAATCCGGGGAACTACCGGATACGCGAAGCAAGCCTGCTATTGGCTCCCCTCCCCAGGATTGCTTCAGCACTGCGTGCGCCACAATAAACGAAGAGCCAAATGCTCGGACACGTCTTTGTACGTATAACCCCGGTACGCAGGGCAGGGCCTTCGCCTTGTCCATAGCAGCACGAAATTGCTATACTTACAGGGATTCCGTCATGAAATTGTGGAGAAAGCCTTTCGATTACGCAGACAAGGCTACAGCCCGCGGCCATGTATATATAGACAATGATAGGTGCAAGGGATGTGGCTACTGCGTCGAGTTCTGTCCCCGAAAAGTACTCAAGATGGGTACAGAACTAAGTCCCAAAGGGTACAACCTGGCCTTTGTTGAAGACGAGGATAAGTGCCTTGCTTGTGGCTTTTGCGAGGTAATCTGCCCTGAGTTTGCCATAACAGTCTCCTCAGATGACAACGACAACAGGGCTAGTTAGCATGACAGAGCTATGACTGAAAAACAGGGACTGGTGGGAGAATTCTTCATAAATGGCGACGTGGCCTGTGCTGAAGGAGCTATTAGCGCAGGGTGCCGTTTCTTTGCCGGTTACCCTATCACGCCAGCTACCGAGACAGCTGAGAGGATGAGCCTACGGTTGCCTCAAGTGGATGGCGTGTATATCCAGATGGAGGATGAAATGGCTTCCATGAATGCTGTGCTTGGTGCATCCTGGGCAGGCATGAAAGCCATGACAACTACGTCTGGCCCGGGGTTCAGCCTGATGATGGAGAATCTAGGATTGGGAGTGATGCTGGAAACTCCCTGCGTACTGGTTAACATTCAGCGAGCCGGGCCCTCCACCGGGCTACCCACTTTGCCAGGGCAACAGGACATGATGCAAGCTCGATGGGGCTCTCATGGCAGCTACGAGATAATTGCCTTGTCGCCAAGCTCCCCGCAGGAGATATTTGACCTTACCATAACTGCCTTTGATCTCTCCGAGAAATATCGGGTTCCCGTGCTGGTCATGTCTGATGAGGTGGTAGGCCATATGAGTGAGAAAGTGGTCATGCGGCAGGTAGCCCCCGAAAGCCTCGTTACTCGACGGCGCCCTGAGGTGGAACCAGAGGAATATCTGCCCTACGGGACAGATGGCAGCCTGATCCCACCTATGGCTGTGGCCGGGGAAGGATACCGCTTCCACGTTACTGGTCTGACGCACGATGAGAGGGGCTATCCGGTAATGACCGCTGAGGCGCAAGACCGCCTGATACGCCGTCTGGTGGACAAGATACGAGTCAACAAGGCCGACATAATTAGGTACAAGGAAATCCAGGTTGAGGATGCAGATGTCATAGTCTGCGCCTACGGAATTACCACCCGCATTGCCCAGTTCGCAGTAAAGCTGGCGCGAGACAAAGGAATTCGGGCTGGGCTTTTGCAACTCATAACAATATGGCCATTCGCCGAGGAGCACATCAGAGAACTCTCGTCACAAGCTACGGCATTTGTAGTCCCCGAGATAAACTACGGTCAGATTGTGCTTGAGGTAGAAAGGTGCGCCGGAGATAGGGCTAGAGCAATACTTGTGCCTCACATGGGTGGAGGCGTGCACTCTCCCGAGGCCATTCTGGAAGCGATACAGGAGGCAGCGCGTTGACTGGTACCGTGAACGAAGAAGATGCGTCCATCGCGAAATACCTGAGGCAGGATAGAATGCCCCACATATGGTGCTCCGGCTGTGGCATTGGGCCAGTCCTCGGCTGTTTTCTCAGGGCTATCGACCGGGCCCAAATCGACCCGGATAAGATAGCTGTCATTTCAGGAATAGGCTGCACAGGCAGAGTTGCTGGCTATGTCAAGCTCGATTCGTTTCATACCACCCACGGCCGTGCCATTCCATTTGCCACTGGCCTAAAGCTAGCCAACCCAGAGCTAAACGCGGTGGTATTCTCTGGAGATGGAGACCTGGTTGCCATCGGTGGCAATCACTTGATACACGCCGCACGCCGTAACATAGATATGACCGTAATCTGTGTAAATAACTTCAATTATGGTATGACCGGCGGGCAGGTAGGTCCCACTGCCCCCTTTGAAGCTCGCACTACCACCACTCCGTACGGCAATTTCGAGTTTCCCTTTAACTTGCCGTACCTGACATCTGCCAGTGGTGCATCGTATGTAGCTCGTTGGACGGTGCTACATATACGTCAATTGGACACCGCCATCGCGGAGGCTCTGACTAAACCAGGTTTCAGCTTCATCGAGGTGATCGCCCCGTGTCCTCCAGTGTACGGTCGTATGAACAAGGAGCCAGAGGGCACCGATTCATTGCATTACTATCAGGAGCGAAGTGTAGTACGAAACGGTGCAGACCCCAAGGATGCGGACATTCACCTGAACGGACCTATAGTGGTGGGCAAGTTCATAGACAGACAACGCCCTACACTCTGGGACAATCTCAATCAAGTGGTCAGTAAAGCAAAGGAGAGAGCCACAGCGAAGGCAAAGGTATAGCTAAGGACGGGAATTCCGCGTCCTTTGACTTAGCTACCTCAGAAACAAATGGGTAGAAAAGAGATCAGAATAGCGGGTTTTGGCGGCCAGGGGATTGTACTGTCGGGCTCCATAGTGGGCAAAGCCGCTTCAATATACGAGAAGGGCTACGCCGCACTGACGCAAAGCTATGGGCCCGAGTCCCGTGGCGGCTCCTGCCGTGCCGAGGTAATAGTCAGCGACGCTCCAATAGACTACCCCTACGTGATAAACCCCCAGGTCCAAATCATCTTATCCCAGGAGGCCTACACCCAATACGGGCAGAATGCCCCACCAGGCACACTGGTAATCATCGATGCAGATTTGGTAAAGGCCGATCCATCCCAGAACCCCAAGCCTCTTCCAATCCCGGCCAGCCGCATGGCCCAGGACTTAGGACATCCTGTAGTAGCCAACATCATCATGCTGGGATTTCTGGCAGCAAAAGGCGATTTGGTATCTTCTGAAGCTCTTAGGAAGGCCATCTTGGATTCTGTACCGCCGGGAACTGAAGAGTTCAACATGAAGGCCTTCGAGTTAGGCCATCGTTATGATATCGAGCATAAAGGGGAAGACTGACGTCAGCAAGTCTCATGGTGCTGCCGTCATTGGCAGCACTGTCGCCGCTATACAGACAGCTCTCACCCTAGCCCAGATGGGGGTTGAGGTTAAGGTTTTTGCAGACTCAGCAGCACTGGGCTGGGACCATGCTGCAAACCCTATATCCGGCAGCTCTTCCCATGACCGACGCTTCCTCTGGCCACTCTCATTGCGGATGGCCACTCACCCCTTAGTAACTTTGTACACTGACGCCGAAGTAGAATCCATACAGAGGAGGAAGGGGAATTTCAAGATACAAGTCGCACAACGTCCCCGCTACATACATGAGAACCTGTGCACCAGCTGTGGTCGTTGCGAACTTGAATGCTCGGCGAAAGTAACTGCCCTGCTGGACAGCCAAAAGGCAACGCATAGCGCTATTCATGCGCCGCTTCTGGAGGCAAAGGCTGTCCCCTCGGCCTATATAATAGACAAGAAGGAACCTGCGCCATGCCATGTGGCATGTCCCCTTGGTATCAACGTCCAGGGATTCGTTTCATTGCTGGCAAACGGCAAGACTGACAGGGCCTTGGAACTCATCAATGAAGCAGCGCCACTCGCCGGGGTACTGGGCAGGATTTGTAGGCAGCCCTGCGAACTTAGCTGCTACCGGTCCGAAGTCGACAGCCCGGTATCCATACGGGCACTTCATCGCTATGCCGCAGACAGTGCGCTCTGTGGAATCAACTACGGGCGCAAGCTCCCCGCCAGGTCTCGGGATGAAAGGATAGCCATAGTGGGCAGCGGGCCAGCCGGGCTAACCGCTGCCTGGGAACTTGCTCGCCTGGGGTACTCCCCCACAGTATTTGAATCCCACGGAGCAATTGGCGGGATGGTCGCCACAGCCATCCCCCGGTTCAGGCTGCCCCGAGAAGTACGCGAAAGGGAAATCGAAGCCATCAAGAATCTCGGCATAGATATAAGAACAGGAACAACCGTGGGACGTGATGTTGACTTCGCCTACCTCAGAGAGCGTGGCTATCAGGCCTTTTTC
>JADHWZ010000072.1 GCA_016783225.1 Dehalococcoidia bacterium
AATGCTCTGATCTACAATGGTGGCTCCCATCTCAATGGTGTTCTGCTTACTAACCCAGCCCACGTCATATATGCTGCGAAACGCAATGGCGCTGATGAACCCCACCGAAGTGAGCGTCAATGCCAGGAAAGCGATGAGGATCTTGCCCCTTATACCAATCTTCACCTGACCCTACCTTTCGACCACCGTAGTCTCTGACGGCTCCGATGACGCCTCCCGTATCAACCTTGTCCCATATTCAAGCAGGACCTCCTGGCGCTCCCTCGGCACATTCTTCTTCTCCAAATAAAGCCTGAGCGCTTCAATCGGCGTCAGTTCTTCGCTCGCCCAGTCACCCAATCTGGGGCGCGACTCCTGCCTGACTTCCTTGCTAACAGTGACATAGTGAGCCTCTTTGAGAGTTTTGTAAACCTCCGCATCCCGAACCAGAGCTTCCAGAGTGCCCGGGAGGGAAAGCTGAAACCTGACTATAGCCCCCTTGATTGCGCCCTGCTGCCGCGCAATAGCTTCTAGAATAGTGGCTGTAGGGTCAGGCTCGTCAGCATCGATATCGGCTCTTACAGTCAGAAAGCGGCGAGCGTCAACCTTGTGGAATTCATAGGTTACACGCTTGTCCCTAGATCCCGGCTCAATATCAACCACGTAGAAACCTTTGTCCTCGCCTTCATCGCCGAAGTCGAGGCGCTCCAGGCTACCGGCATAGACCGCTGGTGGGTCCTCGGACAGGACTTGCCGCTTGTGAATATGGCCCAAAGCCAGGTAGTCAAAAACGGATTGGGCAATACTACCCAACAGCAGAACGGGGTCTCTGCCGACCACCATGCTCCTTTCTGATCCAGGTTTGGCCGTTGACACGGATACGTGGCAAGCCAACACCGATGGCAAGGCTGAGTCAAGTTCAGACATGAGGCTCAGCAGCCTGGCAGTCATTATCTCCTGGAGTCGGTCATTGACCTGGTCTATGCTAAGGTCCTTTGCTTCCTCCCGACTCAAAAGAGCGCTTCGCCTGGGCCAAGGTAAGGCTACCACCTGAACAACGCCTTGCTTGGTCGGGATGCGGTAGATATCCGGACGGTTAGCGACGTAGACATGGCTAACAGCCAAGGTATCAAAAATCTCTACAGCGGTAGCACGGCCTATAGCACTCGGCAAATCATGATTGCCTACAAGGAGGAAAACCGGAATTCCCACCTCGGACAGCCGCCTCACCCGCCTGGCGAACTCTCGTTGTTGAGTCTGAGAAGGGTCACGGTTCTTGTAGGCATCACCGCAGAAAAGGACCATGTCCACCTGATTGCCTACGGCATATTCCACCACCTCGTCCAGAGCTCTGAGGACGTCAAGCAACCTCGTCGACAGCCCCGTGGCTGGATCGACACTGCCGTAGGTCTCCACACCTAGATGAAGGTCAGCAAAATGCAGGATCTTCATTCTTTGATAGCGTCAACCGTTCTCGCTGTCCACAGATCCTGAGTAGCGAAAGTCTCACCGCTCAGCTTAGCCTGCAGAGCCCTCACGAGGTCCTTTACGGGCAACCTGATCTGCGTCATACCGTCTCGCTCACGAATGGTAACTTGATTATCCTCGAGCGACTGAAAATCAATAGTAACACACAAGGGAGTGCCGATTTCATCCTGCCGACGATAACGGCGGCCTATGCTCTGGGCATCATCATACTGCGTCATGAACTGGCGGCGCAGCTCAGCATACACCTCTCTGGCCAGCGGGACCAGCTTCGCGTTTCTGCTCAGAGGCAGAATAGCCACCTTAATTGGGGCCAGTTCGGGGTGAAGATGCAGGACTACCCTCGTTTCCCCTTCAGCCAGCTCTTCATCATAGGCATCTACGAGGAAACTCAGCACCGAGCGGTCAACACCAGCGGAAGGTTCAATAACGTAGGGAGTGTAGCGCTCGCCAGCCTCCTCATCGAAGTACATTAAGCCTTTGCCACTATACTTGGCATGTTGAACAAGGTCGAAGTCACCACGGTTAGCGATGCCCTCCAGCTCAGCCCACCCCATAGGGAAAAGATACTCGATATCGTAGCAGCCTCTGGCATAATGAGCCAGCTCGTCCTTGCTGTGCTGACGGAGACGCAGGTTCTCCTGCCTCATGCCGAGGTGCAGGTACCAATCAAAACGCTCCTTCACCCAGTAGTTGAACCACTCTTCATCGCTCCCCGGCTTGACGAAGTACTCGATCTCCATCTGCTCGAACTCTCTGGTCCTGAAGATGAAGTTGCCCGTCGTGATTTCGTTCCGAAAAGCCTTGCCTATCTGCGCAATCCCGAAAGGCAACTTCTTCCTACAGCTATCCAGCACGTTGTCGAAGTTGACAAACATGCCTTGCGCTGTCTCTGGACGCAGATAAACAACGCTGGCGTCATCCTCTACCGGGCCCATAAAGGTCTTGAACATCAGGTTGAACAGCTTGGGCTCGGTGAGCTCGCCACCGCAATCGGGACAGCTATTGCCGTTCAAGTCAGTAGGCCTCCACCTCAGGTGACAACCTTTGCACTCTACCAAAGGGTCAGAAAACCCGTCCACATGCCCACTCGCCACCCAAGTCTGGGGATGCATCATTATGCTGGCATCTATGCCCACCATGTCGTCTCGTTCCTGGACGGCTGCTCGCCACCACGCGTTCTTGACATTCCGCTTCAACTCCACTCCCAACGGTCCATAATCCCAGCAACTCCCCAGACCGCCATAAATCTCACTGCTGGGGAATATGAAGCCCCGCCGCTTGCACAGCGAGACGATTTTCCCCATATCTACTCTCAGTGTTTCCTCAGGCACTTTCACCTCCTCCTAAGCTTCTCCAAGCTTATCAATTTTAGCTATGACTGTCAAAAGACATCGAGTAGTCCAAAATCGAACCAGGGTGTAATTGGAAATTTCAGTACACTACTGATAAACTACGAGTATAGTCCAGTTGGAATCGCACCATCGCGGAACTGAAAGCACCGCGATCGGCGGTAGGGGCAATTCATCAATTGCGCCTGCGGTTGGCTGGTGGAAATGAGGAACAAGCTTACAACGCTATCTGTCCTGTGCCTGCTGATGCTGGTTGCGGCAGGCAACGGTTGTATCGCCCAGCCCCCCACTTCGCCGCCACCTCCTCCACCGCCAGCACCGGAACCCCCTGCCCCGGACACCACACCACCAGAAACAGCAATTATCAGTGGCCCCGCTGATACTATTGACTACAACGAAGTCACCTTCGAGTGGGCAGGCAGCGACGAAACAACACCAGCCACCGATTTGACCTACTCCTACTACCTGGAAGGTCATGACACGGAATACTCCCCGTTCATAGTGAATACCACCAGGACCTACACCGAGCTGCCCGACGGCCCATATATGTTTTATGTCAAGGCACGGGACACGGCCGGCAATATCGACGCAACTCCGGCGGTCAGCGCGTTCACCATAGTCACCACGCCGGCCGAGCAAGAGGAGCAAGAGGTAGTCGTAATCCCTGGCGACAGCCGCCTGCTCATCGTGCCGGGTAGTGACGTAAGCCGCATCGCTGTTGCCTACGACAACACCGTTTACGCGGTTGACTCCGCCAACGCCCGGCTGTACAAGTCGGGCCACGGTGGCTACGGGTGGACTGACATATCAAGAGGCATTGGCGGAGCAGCAAGCTGGGACGACCTGGCTATAGCCCCGGACAACCCTGACGTCGTCGCCGTAGTCACCAACGCCAATACTGAAGTATACTTGTCCGTCGATGGCGGTATCAGTTTCAGCCACACCAGGCTGGCCGCCAGTCTGGGCCCTGGTGAACGAGTCAGGTGCCTTGCCATCTCGCCCTGTTACGGCAGCCTGCGCCGGGAGCTAGCCGTCGGTACCTCAACGGGAAACGGCGGCGGCAAAGTCCGGGTAACCGTGGTGAACCACTTCCCCAGCGGCTGGCAGGACGTGAGCACGGGAGCAAACGGCTGGCTGCCTACACCGGCGGTACTCGGTACCGACGTTTTCGCGATCGAGTATTCACCCGGCTTCTCCAGTGACGGAACACTCGTGGCTATCGTCGCCAGCGGCTCAGCCCCGGACACCGAGGACACCTACCTCTACATCGGCTTAAGAGACCTCGGCTCAAACAGCGCAACCTGGAACTCCTTCCCGGGCTACCCGGTCGAAATCTGTGAATCAGGCCAGGATACCCCGGGGACACCGTTGACATACGCCGACCTGGCCTTGCCAGCCGATTATGCGGGAACAGTCCCCTCACGACAGCATGTCTACGCCTGCTGGAGCGACAACCCGCCAGGAGTAGCCACCGCCGGTAATGCCAACGACGACGTCTACCGCATAGACAACTGCGTCTGCTACCGACTCCTGGTCCGCAACGATGTCATCTGTAGTTTGGCCCACTACGGCATGTATAGCCGGGGCAAGCTGCTTGCCGGGGCCGCGACGGCGTCAACAACCCCCTTTTGCCCCAGTACCCAGGTGTACTGCACACTCAACCCGCAGTCAACATGCCCCACGTGGCAGAATAGCCAGAAACCACCTACGGGTACCAGGGAAGCGCGGGTAGCCTGGTCTCCTAACGGCGAAGCGGCCTACTGCGGCACCAGCGGTGGGCAGAGTGCCTTCTCGATAACCACCAACGACGGCTTCACCTGGAACCAGATAGGCCTAATCGACACTTAGTTTGACACACAAGGTGGTTTTCCACGATAATTCAAAGTCGGGATGATCAAGGCAGTCTTCTTCGATTTCTACAACACCCTGGCCAGCCACTATCCCCCCCGGGAAGAGATATACGTCAGCACCTGCCACGAGCTTGGCATTGAAGTAGAAGCCAAGGCGCTCTTCAACTCCCTGCCAGCGGCAGACATGTACTACCGCGATGAGAACTCTCGCTCACCAATTGATAACAGATCGGAAGAGGAGAAAATCGACTTCTACGTCCAATACGCCAGCAGGATACTGGCTGGGGCTGGAGTGCAACTCAGCCATGACGCTGCTCTTCAGCTACTGGCAAAGCTCCGGCAGTTTGACTGGAAGATGAAAGCCTACGATGACACCCTACCCGCGCTGGAGGAACTGAGAAGGCGCGGCCTAATCCTGGGGTTGATATCAAACGTCGCTCAGGATATGGAGTCAACGTATGAAGAGATGGGGTTGAACTCATACCTCGCTTTCAAGGTAACCTCCTCGGAGGTAGGTTGTGACAAGCCCCAACCGGAGATATTCCAAGCTGCGCTCAAGAAAGCTGAGGTCAAGCCCGAGGAAGCAATACATGTTGGCGACCAGTACGACCTGGATATTGTCGGCGCCCGAGGCGTTGGCATGAAGGGCGTGCTGGTCGACCGCAATGACTTCTTCAGGGACATCACTGACTGCCCCCGAATCCACAGCCTCACCGAGATTGTCCAGTACGTCCAGTCCAGCCAGGACTGATTCACAGGCCGCCGGGAGGGACCCAATTGTCGCCTACAACCCCCTGAAGAACTCGGGGCGAAGCAACTCCGGGTCTCGTCTGGCCAGAATTCGCTCCAGCTCTCTGACCATCCTCGATTTCTCCTGCGGCAGTCTCCCCCGGACGGAGTAGTAGTTAGAGGCGTGCATCGAGCTAAAGAAGCAGTCCGTAAAGCCAGCGTTCTCGACAATCATCTTCAGTTCTGTCAAAGAATCAAACGGGGTAACAAGAGAGAAATCCCCTGCCCTCCACTGCTCATACAATGGCGTACCCGGGACTAGCGTCAGGGTCAGGGCTCCCGCATACTCCGGGTCAATATCGGTCAGCACCCTCGCCGTCTCCAGCGCATGCTCCACGCTTCCCTCAACCCCACCAAGCCCCAGGATCACCGTCACCGAAAGGGTAATCCCTGCCTCCCTGGCCTTCCTTCCAGCTTCGACCACCTGGTCATGATTAACCCCTTTACCCACCTTCTGGAGCACTCTGTCATCGCCACTTTCTACACCCATGTAGACGATGCCCAGCTTCAGTTCCCCTAGAGTCCTGAGTTCATCCAGGCTTTTGCGCAGGATATCCTGAGGAGTGCCGTAGGTACCGATCCGCTCCAGGTCAGGGAACTTCTCATTCAGGTAGTCCATGACCTCTCTCAGCCTGGGAAACGGGTAAACCAGGGCATCGCCGTCCTGAAGGAACACTCTCCTTCCATCCCATCCCTGCAGCACGGCATATACTATATCCGGCATGGTTGGATGGTGAACGCCATGCTGCAGATACAGAGCCATAGCGTCAATCTCTTCTTTGACGTCATCAACTTCCCTCATCCCGAGTCTTGAGCCGTAATAGCCGCAGAAGGTGCAGGTATTGTTGGAGCAGCCCCTGGTCAGAGGCAGGAAGTAGCTCGCGTGCTCACTCGGGGGACGGATAATCCCAGGCCTTTCAAACTCCATATCTAGACTCCACTTCACACCAGCTCGAGCCTACCGGAGCACGGCCACATAGCTGTCCACAGGCACCCCGAGGGAATCAGCTACCGGCTGGCATTTTGCCTTAAGGCAGTAGAAGACCCTCCCTTCCGTTGGCATTTCCGACAGAGACTCGTAGTATCCCATCCCCTTGGCAAATACGAGGTCTGCAGCGGCAAATTCGCGCTTGAACGCGGCCGAAGCCAGGGAGAAATCTATTCCCGGGGTGGCCGTGCCGGTAGTTATTATCTTGCCAAGATCGGCTTCAAGCCCGGCTCGCCTGACGTCCTCCAGGGTAATATCATTCTGAACCGGCGCAGCCTTAACCACGTAAGTTACCTCGGCAGACTGCCTCATCCATTTAACGAGAGGCAGGTCGAAAAAGACCTCCCCGGCATTATCGGCCAGATACAGGACCTTGCTGGCGCTCTTGAGCCTGGCTTCGAACGCTTCTGAATCGTCAATCGCGAAATCCAGCTGCGCTTTCACATCTTTCCTGGCGTCGTCAAGAGGCCTGAAGAAGTCTATGGCGTTACCCAGGGCGGCAAACCTGAGGTAAGCCTTCAAGCCGTGTTGATTCCGAGGCTTCGCTTCCCTGCACAACTCCCGGGCAACTGCAATCTCCTGGTCCTTCATCTGCCGGTAAGGGTCAGGGTTTTGAGTTATTTCCTTTATTACGTCATGAATCTTGGTAGCAACAACGATGGACACCTCATCACAGGAGAAGTCGTTCCTGAGTACCTTCAGGCTCTCTTCTAATGCCGTGGCTCTGGTCTGTTCGTCGTCAGTCGCCAGTTCTGCGGCCTGGTAGGCCAGTCTCTCCAGGCACTCATAGCAGGCTTCACAAGCTTTCATACATTCCCCTCACGTTGCGTGGATTCTATTCCAGCAGGATGGGCAATCTCAAAACGCTGCAACCCCAGAGTATACAAGAAACTGCGGACGGTTGACACATTCCCCTCCGTTATCCTATCGAGCGGCACCTTCCATACCAGCCTCCAGGATGAACTTGAACCATCTGCCGATGCGGCGCACGACCGGGAGTATGGACAACCACCCTGAGCAGACCCACTGCCCGAGGCCGATCGCAAGCGCCGACAGCTGAGCGCTCTCACCTGCTCAAGAAGCGCATGTCGCTGGTTCAGCGGACACACCTAAAGGTACTGTCCCTACAGCGCTGGGTCAGGTCAGGAGACCTGACACCCACGGGTGCCTCTCATGGGGAAAACATGAATTGCTGTGAAGCCGTTTAGAATACACTACACTACTCGCCCAAGAAATCCAGGATGGCCTGACTGACCTCGGCGGGCTTTTCCAGCTCGGTGAAGTGACCCGCACCCTCGACGATTTCAAGCCTTACATCTGGAAAGACCTCTTCGATACCTTCGAAGTACCGTAGCGGCTGAGCGGGGTCTTTCTCTCCCTGAAGTACCAGCACCGGGAAGGTCATCTTCGCGAAACGCTCCCGCCTGACTTCTTCGCTTTCCATGGTGAAGTCCCGGAAATATCGCGGGACAGCTTCTGCAACGCCGGGGCGGCTGAATTCCCGGATGACGCCTTCCATGTCTTCATCGCTGATCTCCTGCACCGTCCGAGATTCATAGACCATGGTGACAAAAGCTCTCGCGTCAGACATGATGCTCGTGGCCAAGTCCTGGTTCCTGAAGAGCTCGAACTGTGGGTGGTTGGCAGGCTCAATCTTGAGCACTGGTGCCTGCATGCGAACATACTTAATGATCCGGTCGGGGACAGCACTAACAACGTGGTCGCCTATCACTGTGCCCCAATCGTGGGTGACCAGCGAGAATTTCTCCAGCTCGATAGCGTCGAAGAGGGCAATGAGCTCGTTTGCCACTGCCTGGGACGAGTAATCTCCATCCCGCTTATCGGACTGCCCATACCCCTTGAGGTCAACGGCAATCGCGCGATATTCCCGGCTCACTTCATCAATCTGGTGATGCCACGAAAACCAGCTTTCGGGCAGACCGTGGAGGAAGACAACAGCCTCACCAGCACCTGCTTCCACGTAGTGCCACTGAACGCCGCCAGCCTCAACAAACTTGTGTTCAACCACCGGTTCTCCTGGCTGTTGTCCCGAAGAAGACCCGTCCCCCGGTTGTGAACAACCTGAGAAAACGATGCCGGTTGGAAGCAAAAGAAGCAAATAAATCCACTTCATGCTCGATCCTTCCTCGCAGGTCGCGATGGAACCAGCGCGTGACACGCCTGGCCCGTTATTCTACCAGAAAACCTGGGGGCTCTTATCGGTCACAGTGTCTGACGCCACCACAGCCACCACACTCCGACACGCATTATCTCCAAGGGGAGCTTCCTCAAGCCTGGACAAAGCGGACTCCACGTGAGTGAAAGAGCCCAACCGCCGGTGCAAGTCTACGCTCCCTGGACTGCCTCCAGCATCACTTCGGGGAGCATCTTCACCTGACAGTCACCGCTTTCCTGCAGCTTGCTTTTCAGGTTGTAGTAGCAACCCGAACATATGGTAGCCACAGTCCTGGTCGTCACGCTGGCGGCGAGCTGTTCCATGTGAGGCGGTATGTAGCAGCAGAGCTTGTTGTCCAGGTGGTTCACCCTGAGCCCCTGTATCTTGCGTAGTATCCGCACGGCTGGCTCAATATCAACCGGCTCTGTGGTGATCCGCCGTCGAAAGCGGTAGCAGCCAGCGTAATAGTCCAGCTCCGAGTCAAGCTTGCCACCGTCGAAAAAGCGGTCGAGGAGTTCACTCTGGGAGATGACTTCCAGCTTGGTAGCTCCCACGTAATTTGCATAATTGGGGTCGCAGGCCGCACAGAACAGGACAATGGACTTCGCTCCCAGCGACTCGGCCTGCCTGAAGTTCTCCAGGATGAACTCGCCGGATAGCTCCTTGGTCCTGGCGATGTCCTCCTCATTCTTAGCCATGACTGCCGGCTGGCCCAGGGGCATCCAGCCGCAGCAGTACTCCTTTGAAAGCAGCGTGTAGTCCACCTGGAAATGGTCCAGCAGGGCTTTGAAGGCCCTAAGGACATGGGGCATTCCTTCCGGTTGGTAGCACCCGGTGATGATGACGTACTCTGCCTTCTCACCTATCCTGAACCCTATGTCCTCCACGAGAATCCTACGCCTTTCCTCTCCTGAACCCTGGTAAGTACCGTAAGCTCTGATGTTATCCACCAGCTTTTCGTCTATCATATTTCTCCTCGTCAAAGCGTATTCACGGATGGCAAGAAACCTTTGCCGTCCATAAGTATAACATCACGCCCACCAGCAATGCAGCATAAGCAGACGCTCTGGCAACCATTTCACGTCACCGTATAACAGGAGATTATGCTAAAATTATCAACAGGACAAAGGCATGCCAGCGAATCTACCGCCGCAGTACTTCGAAGCCGAGAGGCGCTTCAGAATGGCCAGGAGCCCGGAGGAGAAGATCGAGGCCCTTGAAGCCATGCTGGCCATAATGCCCAAGCACAAGGGCACTGATAAACTGCACGCTGACCTGCGAAGGAAAATCGCCAAGATATCCGAGGAAGCCGAGAGAAAACACGCCACCAGCAGGGCAAGCTTCTACATAAGAAGGG
>JADHWZ010000073.1 GCA_016783225.1 Dehalococcoidia bacterium
GTAAGCGAAAAAAGCAATCTCGCAGAAAGGGAGCGACTATCAGATTGTTTCGCTTCGCTCGCAATCAATCATGCCTATTGCAATTGGCACCACGGAGGATCAAAATAAGAGTAGCCTAGAGCATCCGCTCGCGGCGTAATTGGAGCTGATGCTCCAATCTACCCAATGTAAAGGATTAGAATCTATTTTCGTAGCAATGACACGATAGGGGAAGTTCAGAATCGAAAGCAGGACTTGTGGCTGGAACCATCAGCTGAAACGGAACAAGCCTGCTCAGCTCGTTTGTCTTGCCTTTGCCCGGCCGCTTTGCGCCAACACCCTGATGGCTTCCAGCAAATCCTGGCGTCTGCAGTCCTTGGTCAGATACCAGCTAGCCCCAGCTGCCAGCGCCGACCCAACATACTCACCATATACTGTCAAGAACAGAATTTTGACATCGGGGAGACTCTGTTTGATGCGCCGGGTTGCCTCCGTGCCATCAATTCTGGGCATTTGTGCATCCATCAGAATGACTTCAGGTTGCAGCTTCTCCGCCTTTTCCACCGCATCTAAGCCATCGACGGCTTGCCCCACTACCTCAATATCTGCCTGAGGCTCCAAGATGCTTTTCAGTCCCTCTCTCACCACTTCATTGTCGTCGACAATAAGCACCCTTGTCTTTTCCATTTTGCCTCCCGTCATGTTAAGACTTGCTCTTTGGTAAATGATACCACATCTCGCCTAGCTAGCCATCAGGGTAGCCACAGCCCATCGTGTCCATCCTCCACGGAGACCCCCAAGCTGAAGCGGCGCGGAGTGAAAGCCTCCCTTGGCGAGAAACAAGTCCTTGGGCTGCCTTGCCACTTCATACAGTTGCAGCGCTGGCTGATATGGAGTCAGAACATCCCCCTCACAATGGACAAAAAGGGTTGCACAGTTCTTGAGCTCGCGCAAAGCGGTGGACATTTTCACCTTTGCCACTACCTCAAGGAACCCCCACCAGTCGACGCGTAGACCATAAGCCAGCAAATGCATCCACAGGCGCGACAACACAGTAAAGGGCCCGTTCACCCGAGCAAACCCTTCATCCTGAGGAAAATCTTCAACAACAATACCTTTGTTAATCCACTTCTTAAGCATAGCGGGGGCGGCCTTCACCAGCTTGCCGTCGAGTTCTGGCGGGCACGATAACGCGACCAGAGCACAGGGGTTAACTTGGCGAGCGGCTAGAATAGCTGCCATAGCACCCATGCTATGACCGATAAGGGCAATGCGCCTTTTATCAACACCAGGAAACTCGGAAAGGAAACGCCAGGCATCAACAACATCTGTCACTATATTTCCATCGAGTATTCCTTCGCTGGAGCCGTGGCCACGGAAATCAAAAATGAGAACCGCCACCCCATGATTGGCAATAATGCGAGCACCTGCTTTTACAGCACGATGACTAGAGCCAAAGCCGTGACATAGAACAGCACCTGGCACCCGATGCCCAGTACTTGGGAATAGGATTTCTCCAGCAAGCTTCACCTTGCCACTCCCAAAAGTGACCGGGATCTCAGTAGGTTCAGCCCGTGTTCCTTCGCTGACGTAAGCCTTTACCTCTGTCATGTCTCGCTTCCTTGATAACAACCTTCACCGCTAAGTTTACCCCCTGACATTCCGTACGTAATCAGGAGAGTGGCTGATTTTGGCAAAAAAAAGGGTTGACTTTGAGGTCAGCCCTTTCTCCGATGTCTAGTCATACTTTGGTATGACTAGAGACGGATGATGCCTTTCTTGAGAGCTTCCGTCACGGCTTCGGTTCGGTCATTCACTCCTAGCTTCTGAAAAATGCTACTAATATGTGTTTTCACCGTACTCTGTGCGATGGAAAGCTCAGCGCCTATCTGCTTATTGGCAGCCCCTTTGGCCACAAGCTGCAACACCTGCAACTCTCGCTCGGAGATCTCATCGACAGACGGGGCTCGGCGAGACAGTTCGGTCAAGCGGTCAAGCACCTTTGACGCCACAACCGGTTGAATGAGCGACTCGCCACAGTGAACCGCTCTTATTGCTCTGAACAACTCCTCCCTAGGCGCATCCTTAAGCAGATATGCTCGAGCGCCAGCTTCGATGCCGCGGAAGATATACTCGTCGTCACTGTATGTAGTGAGGATTATGAACTTGGTATCTGGTTTTACGGACTTTATCTGGGTTATGGCCTCAACGCCATCGAGTTCCGGCATTCGGAGGTCCATGAGCACCACGTCTGGACTCAGCTCTTTGGCCTTGTTTACTGCTTCTATCCCATCCTTGGCCTCCCCAACTACCTCGAAGTCAGACTCCCTGCTCAGCATAGCAAACAATCCCTCTCTCACGACCGGATGGTCATCAGCAATGAGAATCTTTATCGCTTCCACACTTACACCTCCTGTTCGGTGGGAATAGTCACCCTCACCAACGTTCCTTTTCCCTTCCCAGTCTGCAACTCAAATGTGCCGCCTAACCCGCGGGCACGCTCTTGCATGCTTATCAACCCGAATCCACGCCGTTTCTTGCTGGTCTTACTCAGGGTTCCCGGTCTAAAGCCGACGCCGTTGTCGATAATGCTCAAGGTTATTGCTGCCTCGGCGAAAGCCAAATCAACCCTTACCTCACTGGCTTTGGCATGTTTGGTCACGTTGGCAAGGGATTCCTGACAGATGCGTAGAAGACCAGCTTCCACTTCAGCTAACAAATCACGCCTGTCGCCAGAGACAACAAAGCGAGCATCTACACCCGTTTCCTGCGCGAGCCTTTCTATTTCACGTCGCAGAGCCTCGGGCAAAGGAAGCTGCTCCAAAGCTTGAGGGCGGAGATTCCACACTGACCGCCGGGCTTCAGCCAAGCTCTTGCGAGCCAAACCTCCAGCCTGGTTCAAGTGTCGCTCGAGTTCGGGTGAATTCTCGTCCAACGCTTGTTCCGCTGCCTCAAGCTGCAAGATAATGCCGGTAAATCCCTGCGCCAGCGTATCATGGATCTCTCTCGCCATGCGGTTCCGTTCCTCCATCACTGCCATCTGACCCGTCTCCTCATAAAGGCGGGCATTCTCAATTGCCACGGCCAGTTGGTCAGCTATGGTCTGGGCAGTAAACAGATCCGCTTCACCAAAAGCATCGACTTCAGTGCTCTCAATATCCAGAACTCCGAGAACCTTCTCTCCTATCCTCACGACAACAGCAAGCTCGGACTTGGTGTCGCTCAACGCCTCAACGGCGCGATACCTGGGTTCCTTGTCAACATCGCTTGTCAGCAGCGGCTCACCTGTTCGAGCTACCCAACCCACAATACCATCCTCATCCAACTCAAGCGGTACCCCAACCGGTATGAATCCCTTCTGCCCGCTCACACTCAACGCTTTGAGAGTAAGTTTCTCAGAGCCGGGCTCGAACAGAAAGATGTTCACATTATGATAGTGGAAGGTCTGGCGAAGTGTATTACCTACATACGGAATCAGTTCATCGAGTTTCACAAAGGAGCTTATCTTGCGACTAACCTCGTTTATGGTGCGTAGTTGCTCTGCCCTCTGCCGCTCTTGCCTGGTTCGCTCCTCGACCTTCTGTTCCAGGTTAGAACGAGACTCCTTCACTGCACCAGCCATGGCGTTGAACTGCTCAGCCAATTGCTGAATCTCATCGCCAGTGTCCACCTCTATACTGTAGTCGAGTTCGCCTCTTCCTATCACCTCAGCTCCCTTAGTCAGCGCCAGGATCGGTCTCGTGATCGCCCTTGCCAGCAAAAATATCACCCCACCAGCAATAAAAACGACCCCGAAAATAATGATGACGAAAGTCAACTGAGCTTCCTCCATTTGCTCGTCAATATATTGACTCGTAGCCGAAACAGCAGAGGCTATCTCCAGTTTCGTTTCCTCAGCAGGTGCCGAGAATTCGTCAATATATGTAGAGGCAGCTACTACAAGCCCTGTCCCTGCTACGGGCACACAATGCATGTATTTTGTCCGAGCCTTTCCTTCGGCATCTTCCCATTCATAATAGCCGGAAGCCTCTCCACCCAGGCTCCTCTCCATAATCGCCCAAAAGTAGGTGGGTTCACCGGCCACATTATGCAGGTTAGTGCCCACCATCTTAGGGTTCGCATGGAAATGCACTATGTAAGAGCTATCATACACCACGGTATGTCCGGTGTGCCCCACTTGTTGGACGGCAATTTCCATCACCTCCTCATCCTCCCTCCAGTCGGAAATCTCCAATTCCGGGTGAAGTTCGATGAAAAGCTCCAGCTCCTCGGCAACTTGAATTGCCCTCTGCTGTATTAGTCTCCTCCCCAGGTCCTCCAATGCAGCAATGCTCTTCCTTACGACAGTCTCCACCATGGTAATGCTATCCTGCTTAGCAAGATAACCCACTTCATATATGCTCTGCAGCGCGAGAGCGCTGATGATACCCAGCGAGACAAAAACCAAAGCCAGAAACGGGATCAGGATCTTGCCTCTTAAACCAATCTTCACCTTAGTCTCCCTTTTCACCGCCATGATTTCTTGCGCCCTTCCTCATCCTTGCCGCATCAACCTTTCCCCGTATTCGACGAGTACTTCCTGGCGCTCACGAGGTGTATTTCTTGTTTCCAAGTAAATCCTCAACGCTTGAATCGGCGTTAACTCCTCGCTTCCCCAATCACCCAACCTCGGGCGCGACTCTTGCCTGACTTCCTTGGCAATAGAGACATGATGAGCCTCTTCAAGAGACTTATAGATCTCAGCATCCCGAAGCAGAGTCCCCACAGTCCCGGGGAGAGATAATTGAATCCTCACTATGGCCTCCTTGATTTCAGCCTGCTGCCGGTCAATAGTCCTCAGAATAGTGGCAGTAGGGTCGAGGCCATCGGCATCTATATCCACTCGGACGGTCAGAAAGCGGCGGCCATCAACCTTGTGGAATTCATGGGTTACATGTCTCTCCCCGCCTCCTGATTCAATATCAATCACGTAGAAACCTTTGTCCTCAGCTTCGTCGCCGAAGTCAAGACGCTCCAGGCTGCCAGCATATACCACAGGCGGGCTTTGGGATAAGACTTGATGCTTGTGAACATGTCCCAAAGCTACATAGTCGAAAGCGGAGTGGGCAATATTACCCAACAGCAAAACAGGGTCTCTCCCGACGATCATGCTCCTTTCCGACCCCGGTTTGGCTGTTGACACTGATACATGGGCAGCCAGAAGCGCTGGCAACGCTGAGTCAAGTCCCGAAATAACATCCGTCAGTCTCCGAGTCATTATCTCCTGCAGTCGGTCATTCACTTGGTCTATGCTGAGATCTCTGGCTTCCTCTCGACTCAACAGCGCGCTGCGCCTCAGCCATGGCAAGGCCACCACCTGAACATAGCCTTCCTTGGTTGGGATGTGGTAGACGTCAGGACGGTTCCCGACATAGATATGGCTCACGGCCAACGTATCGAAAATGTCCACAGCAGTAGCACGGCCTATAGCACTCGGCAAATCATGATTACCAACCAAAAGGAAAACGGGGATTCCCTTCTCAGACAACCGCCTGAGCCGTTTGGCAAACTCGCGTTGATGCGTTTGCGAAGGGTCACGGCTTCTGTACGCGTCACCACAGAAAAGAACTAGGTCTACCGCGTTACCTATGGCGTATTCCACCACCTCGTCCAAAGCCGCTAGAACATCAAGTAACCTTGTCGATAATCCAGTAGCCGGATCGACGCTTCCGTAGGTCTCCACACCCAGATGGAGGTCAGCAAAATGCAGGATCTTCATTCTTTCAAACCGTCAACTGCTTTCGCCGTCCACAAATCTTCAGTGGCGAAAGGCTCGCCACCTAGCTTAGCCTGCACAGTCCTAACTAGCTCTTTTATCGGCAACCTAATCTGCACCATGCTATCGCGTTCCCGGATGGTAACCTGATTATCCTCCAGAGACTGAAAGTCGACTGTAATACAGAGTGGAGTACCAATTTCATCCTGTCGACGATAACGCCGGCCTATGCTCTGGGCATCATCATATTGCGTCATGAAGTGACGGCGAAGCTCAGTGTAGACCTCCCTGGCTAACGGCACCAGCTTCTCATTTCTACTCAAAGGCAGAATAGCCACCTTAATCGGAGCCAAGTCGGGGTGAAAATGCAAAACCACCCTGGTTTCCCCTTCAGCCAAGTCTTCATCATAAGCATCCACAAGGAAACTGAGCACCGAGCGGTCGACGCCAGCCGAAGGCTCAATCACATAGGGCATATAGTGTTCACCAGTCTCCTCATCGAAGTAAGTCAAGCTCTTGCTGCTATACTTGGAATGCTGGGCAAGGTCAAAGTCACCCCGGTTGGCAATGCCCTCTAGCTCCGCCCAGCCCATAGGGAAAAGATACTCCACATCGTAGCAGTCTTTGGCATAATGGGCCAGTTCTTCCTTACCATGCTGGCGCAGACGCAGGTTCTCCTGCCTGATGCCCAGGTTTTGGTACCAATCAAAGCGCTCCTTAACCCAGTAATTGAACCATTCCTCATCAGTCCCTGGCTTGACGAAATACTCAATCTCCATCTGCTCGAACTCCCTGGTTCTGAAGATGAAGTTACCCGTAGTGATTTCGTTGCGAAACGCCTTCCCTATCTGAGCAATACCAAAAGGCAGCTTTTTCCTGGAACAAGCCAGCACATTATCGAAGTTAACAAACATGCCTTGCGCCGTCTCTGGACGCAGATAGACGACGCTGGCGCTGTCCTCTACAGGGCCCATGAAGGTTTTGAACATCAAGTTAAACAGCTTCGGCTCGGTCAGTTCGCCACCGCAATCAGGGCAGCTATTGCCGTTCAAATCGGTAGCCCGCCATCTCCGGTGACAGGCTTTGCACTCTACCAGAGGATCAGAAAAGCCCTCCACGTGACCACTAGCTACCCAGGTTTGAGGATGCATCATTATGCTGGCATCCAGGCCCAACATGTCATCTCGTTCCTGAACAACTGCTCGCCACCAGGCGTTCTTGACATTCCGTTTCAGCTCCACCCCCAGGGGTCCATAATCCCAGCAACTCCCCAGGCCGCCGTAGATTTCGCTACTGGGAAAGATGAAGCCTCGCCGTTTGCAAAGCGAGACGATTTTATCCATATCTACGATACGTATTTCCTCAGGCATTTCACCCCCTCTAAAACTTCTTCCAGCTTATCAACTTTGCTTTTGAGTGTCAAAAGATGTCCTACCACGGTTCGGATCGAACCATGGTGGAATTGAAACAGCGACAGTAGCCCAAGTATAATAGCCAATGGTTAGTTAAAGCCAGATTGACTATCACCTCAGCATGAAAAACAGAGTAGCTATAATAGGTTGTGGGGCTGTCAAGATAGGCAAATACCCGGACAGGGCAGAGAGCGAGTTAGCTCTGGAAGCCATAAGGTTAGCTCTAGAGGACGCCAACATATCCAAAGAACAGATAGAGGGGCTATTTACTACCCCCGACCTTCTGGGCAATATTGGGCTTCAGACCAATCAGCTTTGTGAGTATATGAGAATCAGCCCCAAGTTCATGGCTGAGATATGCTGCGGCGCTATAGCCGGCGGGCTAGCAATAAGATGTGCCATGAATGAGATTATGCTGGGCAACATAAGCCTTGCTGTCTGCTATGGTGCTGAAAGGGAAGCTTCAATTGGCTGGTTCGGCAGGTCCTTCGCCGGGCAAGGGGCCGCTATGTTTGAGCCAGTGGCTTTGCAGCCTTACGGAAGCGGCGGTATCATCTGGGCTTACGCTCTATCAGCTCAGCGCTACATGCATGAGACCGGCGCCAAAGAGGAACACTTCGCCTTAGCATCGGTAAGAAATCGAAAAAACGCCATGAGCAATCCTCTGGCTGCTTTCACAACACCCGTTGCCGCAGAGGATGTCATGAAATCTCGACCGCTTTGCTCACCTATAAAGCTTCTGGATGCAGCAGCGTCACGAGATGGTGCCGCCGCAGTTGTGGTTGCCTCTGAGGAATTAGCCAACAGAGTAAGTGACAGGCCCGTCTACATCACCGGCTGGGGGCAATATCATGACAACTCCTGCATGATTCCTCTGGATAAATGTCGCAAATCGATAAGCACCTTTGTGGCTACGGTTCGGGCGGCTGAGGAAGCTTTTAGGACAGCCAGTATCACACCTGAAGAAGTAGATGTTGCCGAGGTTTACGCCCCTTTCAGCCCCCACGAACTAATGATTCCGGAGGACATTGGCTGGTTCGGCAAAGGCGGCATGATAACAGCTCTGGAGAAAGGGGATACCGAGGTTGGTGGCAAGCTTCCTATCAACACCGATGGCGGACTTCTGTCTCGTGGGCATCCCTGGGCGGTTACTCCTTTTTATCAAACTATAGCTGTAGTCAAGCAATTGAGAGGTGAAGCCGGAGAGAATCAAGTGGATGGAGCCAAGACAGGACTTGTGCATTGTGAAGGTGGCATGCTCAATAATGCAGTGGTTATTATCCTGCGACGGGGTTAATATGGCTAGCCACAAACCTAATTTCCTCTGGCCAACCAACACAAACTACACTTCCACTAAAGGTTTCTGGGAAGGACTACGAAAAAGACAGCTTCTGGCAAAAAAGTGCCGCCGCTGCGGTGAGGTCTTTTTCCCACCCCGGTCCCATTGCCCACAATGTCTGGGAAATGACCTGGAGTGGGCACAGTTGAGCGACAGGGGAACGCTCTATAGCTGGACGGAGGTGAATGTCGCCTCACCCGAGTTTGATACCCCTTTCTTGCTCGGCCTGGTCGATTTGTCACAGGGTATAGGTAGAATGACCGCCAGAATAGTCGGGGCTGAGGCCCACCAGCTACACATTGGCATGCCCGTAAGAATCATCTATGCGGATGTCGACAAGGCCTTCACCATCTACTGTATTGGTATTGAGCCATGAAACGAGTCAGCAAGGCCACAATACTGTGTATACTGTGTCTACTTCTACCAACCTTGTCGGGCATCAGCTGTAGGGCTAAGCCTACCATTCCACCACCCCCACCACCTCCGCCACCACCCGAACAACTCCACCTAGACACGACACCACCGGAGACAATAATTACCAGCGCCCCAGGCGAGACTATCGACTACAACGAAGCAACCTTCGGTTGGACGGGCAGCGATGACACCACCCCAACGACCGATTTGACTTACTCCTGCTACCTGGAAGGCCACGACACCGATTATTTCCCCTTCACACTGGACACCGCCAAGACTTACTACGACCTACCCGATGGCTCGTATATACTTTATGTCAAGTCACAAGACGAAGCCGGCAATATCGACCCGACTCCGGCGACCAGCGAGTTTACCATAGCCACCGCAGTGCCGGAGGAGGCTGAAGCTGAAGTCCCTGCTGGCTCCCAACTGCTCATACTCGTCAATAGCCAAGTCAATAGAATCGCAGTTGGTTGCGATGGCAAGACCATCTACGCCCTTGATTCCAGTAACGCCCAACTATACAAATCAGGCTACAGCGGCTACGGCTGGAACATAATAAGCGCTGGCATCGCCGGGGCAGCAACCTGGGATGAGCTCGCCGTAGCTCCAGATGACCCTGACATTGTTGCTGTAGTCACCAACGCCAGGACGGAAGTCTATATGTCCATCGACGGTGGCACTAACTTCCACGTCACCGGACTAGGCAGCAAGCTGGGTGCTGGTGAGCGCGTCCAATGCCTCGCCATCTCACCTTGTTATGGCACGGCTTCTCGGGAGCTAGCCGTTGGTACCGCCACCGGCAATG
>JADHWZ010000074.1 GCA_016783225.1 Dehalococcoidia bacterium
CCCACAAGGTCGTTTTCTTGATAATACTTCAGAAACTCCAGGAAACGTTTGTGGTATTCAGTTCCTTTCGCATCGTCGATCTCTTTGGAGACTACCCCCATAGCGTTGATGGTATCTGTGGCCATACAGCGCTGGATGCACCCGCCTACTCGATGGCACAGGGTTCGGACCATCTCTTGCTTTCTGAGCAAGTCGTCAACGCTGGTGTTGACATTAGTGAACCGATTTATCTTTTCTCCGGTGAGGTGTGAGGTAGTCACTACCAAGTCTTGAAACTGCGGGTCAGCTGCTGCCTCGAAGGTGTAGGCTACAGTATTGATACATGGTGCCAATATAGGATCATCTCGTTGGATCCGCTGACCACCAACATAAACGTTGGGTTTCATCCCTTTCAACCTTTCCCTGTATTCATCGGCAGTTTTTGTCGCCATTTGCGCTTCTCCTTTCTGATTCGTGCTTCTTTAAGGATAATGATACCAGGCGGCATTTCCTTTTATCTAGCATCTGGTAGGCCTCAGCGACCTTCTTCAGTCTGAGGTAATAAGAGCCCGCTCTGTTCGAATCGGCAACGCTCGTTCCTTTTCCCGAATATCCTCAGGCAAGCCACTATTCTGTGGCGGTCTCCGCGTAACCCTCTTCTTTTAACTTGTCGGAGAGTCGGGCAGCCCGGGGATAACCGATACGGAGGCGGCGCTGCAGGAATGAGGTGGATATGCTTCCATGCTCTTGGGCTAACTGTCTGGCAGCTTCTAGTAAAGAGTCGTCGGCGCCTCTTTGAGGGGAAGCAAGGTGTGTCATCTCCTCGAATCTAAGCCGCTCTACCTCTGGTCTTTGTTGGCTGCCCCAGAAGTTCACCAGTCTCTCCATTTCAGCATCGGAGGCAAATGTTCCCTGCAGGCGTTTCGGCTTGCTAGCATCGGTGGGCATGTACAGCATGTCACCTCTACCCAGCAGTTTCTCAGCTCCGGCGGAATCGAGGATGGTGCGTGAATCCACTTGTGAGGTGAGTGCAAAACTGATACGGGTAGGGAAATTTGCTTTGATGAGGCCTGTGACGACGTCGACTGATGGACGCTGAGTGGCTACAATTAGATGGATACCGGTAGCCCGCGCCAGTTGAGCCAGACGGCATAGCCTTTGTTCTACCTCGTCGAAGGCTGTCATCATTAGGTCCGCCAGCTCATCGACAATCACCACTACGTAGGGTATGCTTTGGCCAGGGCCCCGGTTCTTGTTGTAGCCGTCGATGTTGCGTGCCCCGGCCTCGGCGAACCTGCGATAGCGCTCGTCCATCTCCTGGTTCAGCCAGCGCAGCGCCACTACGGCCTTGTCAGTGTCAACCACCACGGGGGCGATCAGGTGGGGTAGGCTATTGAAGTTGACTAGCTCCACTCGCTTGGGGTCAATCATGATGAATTGCACGTCGTCAGGAGTATTCTGGATAAGCAAGCTGGAGATAGTGGAATTGAGGCAGGCAGTCTTGCCGCTACCGGTTGCTCCGGCAACAAGCAAGTGGGGCATCTTGGCTAAGTCGGCAGCGACTGTTTCGCCCCCGGCACCTTTGCCCAGGGCTAAGGCTAGCTTTGACTTGGCAGTGGTTTTCTGAAAAGCGGGGCTCTCTATGACACTTCGGAGGTTGACCAAGCCGAAGGTGGTGTTGGGGACCTCGATACCTACTACCGCTTTCCCGGGCACCGGGGCTTCGATTCTGATGCTGGGTGCAGCTAGTGCCAGAGTAAGGTCGCTGGCCAGCGAGCTGATGCGTTCCACCTTGACTCTGGTTTTCGAAACCTCTTCCAGTCTGACTTTGACATTGCCATCCTTGTCACGTTCTCTGATTTCTTTGTATTTGTGGTCCCAGCCGGGCTCAACGCCAAACTGGGTTACCGTGGGGCCAGCGTTTATCTGGACTACCTTGGCCTCGACGCCGTAGCTAGCCAAAGCCTCTTGGATGAGGTCTCCTCGCTTCTCAATCTCGGCCCGGCTTAGTTCTATCTCTGTGGGCTTATCGAAAATGCCGATCGGGGGCAATTGCCAGCCACCCGCGGTAACCACCGGCTGGTATTTCCCTGGTTCCCACGTTTCGGGAGCAGGCGTCTCGCCAGCTACTGATGGTGGGGGGGTAGGTGTCGGAGTTGAGGTCGGAGTTGGGAGAGGCCTGGCCTCTCCCGGCTCTACCTCTGGTGGCTCTGCTCTCTCGAATTCGATTTGTCGTGGAGCCGGTTCGAATTCAGTTTTGGGATGGGCTTGTCTGGCTTTGGAAAGTGATTGCCAGCCAAGCCTAAAAGCTCGCCCCATGGCTCTGGCTATGCCGGCTATCAAGCGCCACGTCCAACGAGGGGCCAGGAGTACAATACCCAAGGCGGTGAGGCCGGCTAACCTTAGTATTCCTACTATGTCGGAATGGGTGATGATGGCCTGGCCGAATTCGCCACCCAGAGTCGCCCGGCTTGTGACGCTGCTTCCTGGGGCAAAGAAGGCCAGTAGTCCCCAGGCAGCCAGGGCCAGGGAAATACCGCCAAGCCATCGATTCCAGTAACGTATCAGTAGTGAAAACCTGCCCTGCCAGATTACCCATATGATTATCCCTAGGGCTGCAGCTGCGAAAACGAAGCCAAGTCCCAGAAGCTCCAGTAAGCCTTCCCACGTGGCGCTAACCCACTCTGCTATGACGGGCCAAAACAACCATATTAGCCCGATGGCAACGATTACGAGTAGCAGTCTTATAACCGGTGGGGAGGCAATAAAGCCGAAGAAACGTTTCCAGAGGGGCGGTCCCTTTGTGGTCTTCCGGCGCGGTGTCGGCTTGGCCGTTCTTCTCCTCTTGGGCATAGCTCTCACTATACCTCCACGGTCGTGGTGAGAATCATGGGGCGCCGGCGGGTCTGTTCATAGAAGAATCTGCCCAGGGTATCTTTGACTTTGGTATTGATGAAGCTCGATTCAAGCGGATGTCCACCGCTGCGGTCTAGAGCAGTGGCTACCAGGTCTCGTCCCTGTTCGAGTATGCTTTCGCCTTCTTTCTTGTCCACGAAGCCTCGGGACACGATATCCGGGCGACCTACGATTTTGCCTATCTTCTTATCGATAGCGACAATGACTACCACAATGCCGTCCCTCGACAATAGCTTGCGGTCACGGAGAATAAAGCTGGCGAGGTCACCCATAACCAGGCCATCGACGTAAACATTGCCTGCCGGCAGCTTGCCTGCTATCCGGCCTTTGTCTCTGTCGAGCTCAAGTATGTTTCCGTTCTCTAAGACGAAAGTATTGGTCTCCGGTATGCCCAGGGTTCTTGCCAGATTGGCATGCAGGCTCAGGTGACGGTATTCGCCGTGAATCGGTATGAAGAACTTGGGCTTAACCAGACTGATCAAGAGCTTCAGCTCTTCCTGGCTGCCATGGCCGTGAACATGGACCTGAGCTAGTTTCTCGTAGATTACCTGGGCACCCTGGCGGAAGAGGGCGTCTATGGTCCGGTTAACCAGCGCTTCATTGCCCGGGACAGGTGTGGCTGACATCACTACAGTGTCTCCGGGAATAATGCGGACCTGGCTGTTATCTCTATTGGCAATGCGTACCAGTGCGGAGGTGGGCTCTCCCTGGCTGCCCGTAGTCAGAAGAACAACTTTATTGTGGGGGAAGCGATGCAATTCCTCAAAGGGGCGCAGGACATCAGGAGGACTCTTGAGATAACCCAGTTCCGATGCCATCCGTGTTGTGTTCCTCATGCTACGACCGATGACAAAGACATGCCGCTGATGTTTGGCGGCAGCGTCAATCACTTGCTGGATGCGGGAGATTAACGAGGAAAACGTAGTCACGAGCACCCTTCCCGGAGCTTCAGCGATGATACGGTCCAGGGTTTCGCCGACTACGCTTTCTGATGGTGTATACCCTCGAAGCTCAGCATAGGTTGAGTCGGCGAGCAGGGCCAGGACTTCCTGGTTTCCCAGTTGAGCCAGTCTGCCCAGGTCAGTGGCTTTGCCATCGACCGGGGTATAGTCAATCTTGAAGTCGCCGCTGTGAACCACTATGCCGATGGGAGTATGGATAATCAGCCCTACTGCATCAGGAATGCTATGGCAGACGGAGAAGGGCTCTATTGTGAAGCCACCCAGTGAGAATTTGCCGCCGGCTTGAATTGTCTTGAGATTTGCTTTCTTTGAGTATTTGTGTTCCTTTACCTTAAGGGAGATCAGCCCCTGGGTAAGCTTGGTACCGTAGACTGGGAGGTCGAGCTGAGGCAAGATGTAGGGCAGAGCCCCGATATGGTCTTCGTGGCCGTGCGTTATGACTATACCCCGTAGCTTCTGCCGCCTTTCCAGCAGATAGCCGATGTCGGGGATAACCAGGTCGACGCCGAGCATGTCTTCTTCGGGAAACATCAGTCCGGCGTCGATTATGATGATGTCGTTGGCATACTCAACGGCCATCATGTTCTTGCCAATCTCACCCAACCCGCCCAGGGGGATTATCCTCAGTTTCTGTCTGGCCATGGCTACTAATCTAGAATAAGCTCAACTGCTCGGGTTCTGCTTCAGCCTCACCTAGGCCGTCTGCCTGAGCCAGGATCTGTGGGATCTTGAGCATGTCCGCTTCGATAATCTTGCGCAGACCTCCCTGGTGGAGTGCTGCTGCCGGATGATACATTGCATAGCAAACGACATTGTCTAGTTTCCTGGCTTTGCCGTGGACTTTGCTGATGTTCTGGTTAGGGAAATATCTTATCATGGAGTAGCGACCCAGCGTAACAATCATCTTGGGACGGATTATCTCTATCTGGCGATTGAGCCACTTACTGCAGGTTTGGATTTCTTCAGGCAGTGGGTCTCGATTTCCAGGGGGTCGGCACTTGATGACGTTAGCAATGTAAACCTGGTCTCGTTTCAGGCCGATGGAGGCTAGCAACTCCTCGAGGAATTGCCCGGCTGGCCCAACGAACGGGCGTCCTCGTTGGTCTTCATGCCATCCCGGTGCCTCGCCAATGAAAAGCAGGTCGGAATCCTCTGACCCTTCGCCCGGTACCGCTCTGTTGCGATGTCTGGCTAGCTCGCAATCTTGACAGCTTTCAATTTCCTGATAGAGCTCGGTAAGCGCTGACATCTGCGGCAATCATAGCATAGCCTCTTTTGCCGGTCAATTCAGATTAGCGCCAGAGTAAGGCTCAAGGCAAGAACGCACAAAAGCGTTATGCAAATGCTCAAGTAAAGCCTATCCCTGTCTATTGAAAAGGTCACCAAAGCTACCACAACTTGCATGATGGGCGTAACCAAAAGGACCAGAATTCCAAGGGTGATAATGGCCATCGGGTTCAGTTCTAGAAGCTCTTGCGGTAGGTCGCTCAGGGGGCCCACGGGTTGATTGTCTTTAGCTCCAACAATAGCAGTCAAGATAAGGCCGACAATGACCAGTGCCAGGGAGATCATCACGCCCAGCTTAAAACCAAGACTAACCCAGCTATTGAGGCGGGCTTCCTTCGGGTTGTTGTTTTCCATATTGCGCCTTCTTCTGACCTTGTTGCCTAACCGCGAATTGTCGGCCAGTGCCCTTCCCTTTCTGTCATCCGGAGTGGGAGTCACCTGCCCACAGGTGACCCGCTGTATACATAACCGCGCCGCCGTCACCCGTAGGCGGGTGACTGGCACAGAAACGTGTCATTCTGCCCCCTTCGCTTCCTGTCATTCTGGTTTCTTCACCCCTCTCATTTTTGGGACAGACTTTGCGAGGGACGCCACCAAGGTCCGGGCAGGCTCCGTGAACAGTGTTCAGATGTCCTTCGGTTGCCTCCTTCCCTGAGCATGACGAAAAAGGTTCTCTTTTTCCACTGCATTGCAAATCTCATAGTATGTTGGCTGCTCGACAGAACATCAGAAGCGCTGTAACAAGCAACAACATGCCGAATACCCGCCTGAGCAACACTCCTCTGGCTCTTTGCGCTATCTCGGTACCGAGCCTGGCTCCCAGGAATACCCCGATGATCAGGGGAGCAACTATGACTGGGTATATGTGTCCATGATAGTAATGCATGAGAGCGCCAACCGTGGCTGTGATTGCTATCATGAAGCTGCTGGTAGCGATTGCAGGTTTCATTGGCAGGCCCATAACGAGGTTCAATATGGGGACCTGTACAATGCCACCGCCTATGCCGAGCAGACTTGAAAGCCCACCAGCGAAGAAACCGGCTCCCAGCCCTTCGCGTATATGGCTAACGCTGTAGCTAACTCGCTTGTGCAAGTTCTGGTCATAGTATGAGTTTCCCAGCCATTTCGATGAACTGCCGGAGGCATTGCCGTGCTTGGCTGGACTATGTTCCGGCGGATTATCCTCAGTTCCATGCGGCTGGCGTGTGATCATAGTATAAGCAACATAGATGAGGACAACCCCAAATAGGGCGCTCAACACTGAGGAACCGAGGAAGACGACAACAAGACCGCCGACAATAGCACCAGGGGTCGTTGCAGTCTCTAGAATCAGGCCCAGCCTGACATTCGTCAATCGGCTCTTGGTGTATTGGCTGGTGGCGGTGCTCGAGGCGGCTACAATCGCCACCAAGCTGCTGCCAATGGCTATATGAATCGGCAGGTGGAGTACCAGGGTGAGCATCGGCACGGTAAAGATACCACCGCCTACTCCTAGCGTTGATCCTAGAAGCCCGGCGATTAGTCCTATGCCGCCTAGTGCCCAGAGGTTTGCTTCTATCAAAGCTGTTGTCGAACATAGTAGCATCGCGTCTAGTAGCGGGTCAAACGGGTTAAGGATGGCGCAAAGCGCGACAGTGTTATCGAGTTGACCGTCATCTCGTTGTTAGGTCAGGCAAATCGATGCTATACTGTGATGGCAGTGAACGACGCAGATCGGCAGCTATGATGGAAAGGGTAGATGGCCGTGCCAATGGCGAGCTTCGCCCAACGCGTATCAGCCTGGGCTACCAAGCTTTTGCCGAAGGCTCAGCGTTGATTGAGTTGGGGCAAACCAGAGTGCTCTGTGCTGCCAGCGTGGAGGACAGAGTTCCCGGTTTCCTCAAGGGCGAAGGGACCGGCTGGGTTACTGCTGAGTATGGCATGCTTCCGCGTTCGACTGTGACTCGCACTCCCCGCAGCTTATCTCCCGAGAGGACAGCCGGCAGAAATCAGGAAATCCAACGCCTCATCGGGCGCAGCTTGAGAGCTGTCACCGACCTGTACGCTCTAGGTGAAAGAACCTTTACGGTGGATTGTGATGTATTGCAGGCTGACGGTGGCACGCGGACCGCCGCCATAACCGGGGCATACGTAGCTCTGTACCAGGCATTGCACAACTTGAGAAGACAGGGCGTCCTCAAGTCCATTCCCTTGAGAAGCGCTGTAGCTGCTACCAGCGTTGGCATCGTGTTCAGAGAACAGTTCCTTGACCTTTGTTATGAGGAAGACTTCCGCGCTGGAGTGGACTTCAATGTGGTAATGACCGATAAGGGCCAATTCGTAGAGATTCAAGGCACAGCTGAAGGCGAGCCTTTCTCCAAACAGGCCATCGATGAGTTGCTTTCTCTCGCCCAAACGGGCATCAAGCAATTATTTGAGATTCAGAAAGCGGCTCTGGCTGAGTTGGATCAGGGACGAATCTGACCACTGCCGATGACAACCCACTTGTAGCTGGTCAGCTCCCTGAGGGCCATCGGACCACGGGCATGGAACTTCTGCGTGCTTATGCCTATCTCAGCCCCCAGGCCGAACTGCGCGCCGTCGGTGAAACGGGTGCTGGCATTGGCGTAGACGCAGGCAGCATCCACCTCATTGAGAAAACGCGAAGCTGCTGAGTTGTCCTCAGCAACTATGGCCTCGGAATGCCCTGAGCCGTAAAGCTCAATATGCTCCAGCGCTTCGTCCAGGGAATTGACCACTTTGATCGCCCCAATCAATGCCAGGAATTCCTTGCCCCAGTCTTCGGCTTTTGCTGGGACGAGCTTTAGAGAAGGAATGGGCTTGAGAACGGCCAGGGCGCGCTCATCGCAGTGCATTTCCACGCCGGCCTTGGCCCATTCCTGAGCAATCAAGGGCAGATAACGCTCGGCGACTTCGGCATGGACCAGGAGGGTGTCGAGCGCATTACAGACGGTCGGTCGCTGGACTTTGGCATTATGAGCGATGGCCACGGCTTTCTCTACGTCGGCGCTCTTGTCCACATATGTGTGACACACCCCAACGCCGCCGGCGACTACCGGCATGGTGGCGTTTTCGGCGATGGACTTAATCAAACCAGCGCCGCCGCGGGGGATCAAGAGGTCTATCGTCTCCTTCATCCTAAGCATTCGGTCAACCAATGCCCTGTCTGTTGACTTAATAAACTGCACTGCTCCCTGGGGTATTCCAGCCTGGTAGGCGGCTTCTTGAACTACCGTGGCCAGAGCCATGTTGGAGCGCAATGCCTCTTTGCCGCCGCGCAGTACAACGGAGTTACCCGATTTAAGACACAGTACGGATATGTCCACCGTGACATTGGGACGGCTCTCATATATGGCGCCGATAACTCCAAGTGGGACTCGTTTCTTGCTGAGTTGCAGACCGTTGGGCAAGATGCGTTCTTCTATTACCTCACCCACAGGGTCTGGCAAAGTAGCTACAGTCTTCACATCCTGGGCTATCGCTGCCAGACGGTCTGGAGAGAGCATGAGCCGGTCGAGCATAGCTGCGTTCATACCGGACGCTTCAGATTCCTTGTAGTCCAGGTTGTTGGCGGCCAGAACTTCGTCTCGCCTGGCCGCAAGAGCATCGCCAATGCTGAGCAGCGCCTTATTTTTCACCTTGGTGGCAAGAAAGGCGAGCTGCCTGGAAGCCGTCTTGGCTGCGCTGGCTTTCTGTTCAAGTTCAGTTACCGCTGATTGCATATCTCCTCCTCAGTCTGTACAGAACCGCTGCTGTGCCACCTCTTCCTCTACAGCAGTACCATGTTGTTGCGATGAATTACTTCGGTGCCGTATTCATAGCCGAGGCGGCTTGCGATGGCCTTGGAGTGACCCCCTTTGATAGTGCCGGCATCCCTGGACTCGTAGTTCGATATGCCGTAACCTATATGGTTGCCCTCTGAATCGAAAATCCCCACCACGTCGCCGCGCTGGAATTCACCTTCCACATCCACAACTCCTGCTGGAAGTAGACTCCTGTTCTGTTCCTTGAGGGCCAGGGCGGCCCCGCCATCGATTATCAACTTGCCAGTGGAAGCAAGCCCGCTGAGCATCCAGCGTTTCTTGCTTTCCAGCTTGCTGGCTCGCGGTGGGAACAGTGTGCCGATGCTCTCCCCGAGCGTTATCTGTCTCAGGGCATCAGGTCTGTGCCCGTTGGCAATGACCACGGCTACTCCAGAAGAGGTCGCGAGCTTGGCCGCCTCGATCTTGGTTACCATGCCGCCAACACCGTGGGCGCTGGTAGTCCTACTGGCCAGGCTCTCAATCTCAGCGTCTATTCTCTCTACCCTGGGGATAAGCCTGGCACTGGAGTTCTGCTGCGGATCGGCGGTGTACAGGCCATCCGTATCTGTGAGCAGCACCAGGAGGTCAGCGTCCACCAGGTTGGCCACCATGGCTGACAGGTTGTCATTATCTCCGAAGCTCAGCCCACCGAGCTCGTCGATGGCGACTACATCATTCTCGTTCACGATACAAA
>JADHWZ010000075.1 GCA_016783225.1 Dehalococcoidia bacterium
CCTGGCACAATACGGAGACTGCAAAGACTCTGCTTTCGTTGATGAACTCCCAGGTTAGATTGTTCTTGTTGATGCTGACGGCCACCGTCGGCGGCTCGGACGTTATCTGAAACACGGTGTTGGCTATCTGTCCGTTCAGCCGGTCACCCTTCTTCGATGTCACCACATAAAGGCCGTAGCCGATCTTGTGCATAGCTTTCAGATTCATCTCTACCTACATTATTCGGCCGAAGCGTATCAGGAGCTAATCTTCTCGCCGAAGACCCTTCCGTAGTCCTGGCAGGCCCGCATCCCTTCGGAGCCGCCCAGCACATCATCTTTGAGGTTGAAGGACCCCAGCTCAAACGGCTCCATTTTGAAGACGTATTCCATAGTCTCGAGGACTATCCTCGGGGCATCACCGCTGTGGGTGTAGGAACCGAAAGAACCGGCGAGTTTCCCTTCCAGGTTAGCCCTTCTTGCCAGGAACAGGAACGTCTTCATCGGCTCAGCCATGTCTCTGTGGTATGTTGGCGAGCCGAATATGTAGCCGTCGTACCCCTCGAAGGCCTCCGTGTTCTTGACTTCGGAGACTTTCCTGACCACCACCTCATGCCTGGCCATGCGCACGCCTTCAGCGATATACTGCGCCATCTTCTCCGTGTTCCCCGACAGGCTGAAGTACACAATCAATGCCTTGCTCATGTTCTACCCTCCTTGACCACACTACCGATTATCCTGTCCGGTCGGTGCTACTACCATACTATATGCCAGACACAGACATCTACATTATACAGTATGGGGCACGGACAACACACGAACCCCGGGGTTGTCCGGTAATCTATCCCGGCAGGTATCTATCCGGCTCACCCATACACATCCTGCCAGCGGTGGGCAGAGTGCCGGTAAGATGCGCATATTAACGGCTCTAACCTAGATGATGCCCTCGCTCTCCAGCGCACCGAACTCCGCTTCGGTCATTCCCAGCACATTGCTCAGTACATCCCGCGTATGCTCTCCGAGGTCCGGGGAAGCCCGCTCCACGCCTGAGGGCGTCCGACTGAACCTGAAAGGCGTATTCACCACCTTGAAAGCGCCTGCTTCGTGGTGGCGCACTTCAGCAATCATGTTTCTGGACTGTATCTGCGGGTCTTCCGCGACCTGGGCGATGTTATTGACCGGTCCACACGGTATGCCCATCTTCTCCAGTTCCTCCACCCACTCCCCGGTGGTCCTGGCCTTCATCGCCTCGTTCAGCACAGGTTCAAGCGCTTCGTAGTTCTGAGTGCGCAGCCAGCCGTTCCGGAAGCGCTCGTCATCCATGATGCTCGAGGTACTAAGACAGGATTATATCAGGACCGCCTGGTCAAAGGGGCTCAGGGAAAGGGTGGTCGTCTTCAGGCATGCCCTGAGAAATGCGTTTATTCCGGTAATCAGTATGATAGGTCTTCTTCTGCCTATTTTAATTGGCGGTGCGGTTATTCTGGAACAGATCTTCTGTCTACCCGGTATAGGCCGCTACGCCCTTGAAGCTCTCACCCAGAGAGACTACCCGATTATCTCGGCAGTGAACCTGATATCAGCTACATTTGTGCTATTGTGCAATATACTGGTGGATTTAACCTATGCTTGGCTGGACCCCAGAGTTCAATACCAATAGTGGGGAGAAACCGAGAGAATGAAAGAGGGTGCAGTAGAAACACACACCGGAGCGGTAGAGAAGCCGAGGCGGCGCTCATCGCTACCTAATTTCTTTGTCAGGTTGGTGAGGGAGAAACCCCTAGGCGTAATAGGTGGTATAATAGTCCTTTTTCTCCTCGTGGTAGCAATTTTCGCTGATTTACTAGCTCCTTACGGAGTCAATGAATCTGATGTATGGCATCGCCTCGAACCACCTTCAGCCCAGCACCTACTGGGGACGGACAACCTGGGACGAGACTTACTAAGCCGTATTATATATGGGGCTCGTATTTCCATGTATGTAGGTCTGGGTGGTTCTGGCCTGGCGGCCATCGTGTCTACAATCATAGGACTAACTTCAGGGTTCATCGGTGGTAAAACCGATTTGGTCATCCAGAGGTTTGTTGATGCCTGGATGTGCTTTCCGGGACTGCTACTTTACTTGACACTAATGGCCATTATTGGACAGGGGTTGGTGCCGGTCTTGCTTGTTCTAGGAATGACCCGCGGCATCGGTACGTCAAGGGTGATAAGGGGTGCTGCTATCAGTATCAAAGAGAACGTCTACGTGGATGCTGCGACTGCTGTCGGCTGTTCAACGAGGCGAATAATCATGCACCACCTGTTACCTAATGTCATGGCTCCCATAATTACCATATTTGCCGTAGGTTGCGGATATATGATTATAGATGAGGCCAGCCTGAGCTTCCTTGGATTCGGTATCCCTCCCCCGGCTCCCAGCTGGGGAGGAATGCTCAGTGGGAGTGGGCGTCAATACATGTACATCTCCCCGTGGCTGGCTTTGTGGCCCGGTCTTGCCTTGGCAATCGCGGTGTACGGTCTGAACATGTTTGGCGACGCGGTGAGAGACCTGCTAGACCCCAGGCTGAGGGGAGGTCTGGGACGCTATGGAGGAGTGAAGGCAAGAAAGCTCAAGAGAATCAGCCCGGAGCCAATGGCGATAACAAAACAGTGATGGCTTCGAAATCAAGTTTGAATACCATCTACAAGGAGGTGGAATATGTGATACTGACCAGGACTAGACATACCGAAGATGAAAAGGAGCAGAAAATAGTGAAGAGTAAAATGTTATTCGTAATAATCAGTTGCCTGATGGTTGTTGCTCTTATGCTGACTTCCTGCGGAAAGGCAGAACAGGAGGAAGAAGTAGTAGCGGGGGAAGTGATGGTGAAGGACTCACTGGGTAGAACAGTGGAGAAGCCACAATACGGTGGGGTAATAACCATCGCCTTAAGCGTTGACACTCTGGGCTTTGATGAGATCAACACCCTCCCGTGGAATGCTTATTCCCTCAGCCTCACCAATGAGATGCTGATCGAAGGGAACTATGCAAAGGGGCCAACCGGCAGCGGAGAGACTGGCTTCAACCTGGGTACCTTCTACCCGGTTAACCCGACATCAGAAGGCCGTATAGCTGAGAGTTGGGAGATGCCTGATAACAAGACAGTCGTTTACCATATCCGCAAAGGGATTCATTGGCACGACAAGGCTCTAGTGAATGGTAGGGAGCTAACCGCCGAGGACGTGGCTTTCAGCATCAAGAGGATATGGGAGAGTGACACCGCCTACAACCCCAGGTCCTACACGGCGCCAGAATCGGTAACGGCTACCGACAAGTGGACGGTTACTATGAAGTTCTCTGAAGAGCAAGAGTTAGAAGCTACCCTGCTGGCAATGCAGGCAACGAATGAGATGCTAACCATAGTACCCCCTGAGCCGGTAGAAAAATATGGCGACATGAGAGAATGGGAGACCAGTTGCGGTACCGGCGCCTACATGCTGGTGGACTACGTTCCCGCCAGCTCCTTTACCTTCGAGAGGAACCCCAACTACTGGCGCAGCGACCCGCTACACCCGACGAATAAACTGCCCTACCTCGACGGTGTCAAGTGGTTGGTCATACCAGATGCCTCCACACGAATAGCGTCACTGCGGACGGCCAAGATTGACCAACTGAGCCAGATTGAGTGGGAGGAGGAAGCGGAACTGAAGGAGTACAACCCTGACCTCCTATCGTACAAGATGATGCCATCTTCTTCATGGGTGGCATACATGAGGGTTGATATACCAGATAGTCCATTCAATGACATTAACGTTCGGCGGGCTATGAACATGGCCGTAAACAACGAAGAAATGGCCCAGGCACTCTACGGCGGTAATGCCGAGGTACTAGCTGCTCCAACGCAGCCCAGAGGTGAGCATAGCGGTATGTACATTCCCCTTGACGAGCTTCCCGAGTCAACCCGGGAATTGTACGAGTATCACCCGGACAAAGCGAAGCAACTCCTGGCTGATGCGGGCTATCCTAATGGTTTTGAGACCAGTATACTCTGCATCCAATCGTACGCCGACACGGTAGCCCTGCTTGCGGACTACTGGGCAGATATTGGCGTTAAGGTGAACATTGACGTGAAGGAATGGGCTCCCTTCAGTTCCATGGTAACGACCAAGCAGCACCAAGCTATGGCATTCATGTATATGGGTATGGATGTACCCTTCAAGTTCATCTATATGAAGACCGATGCTCCAATGAACGTTTCCTGTATCGATGACGCAATTGTAATGGAGACACTGAGAAAGTCATGGTTACCGGAGTTCTACTTTGATGATACGAATGACTACGCCAAGCGACGAGCACTGATAAAGGACTCGCTCCCGTACATCCTCTCACAGGCGTGGTGGGTACAGCCTCCCTGCAGGTATCAGTACATTATGTGGTGGCCGTGGCTCAAAGGATACAGTGGAGAAACAGCGGTCGGTAGTTCCACACATCCACTCAATTTTTGCATCTACCCCTGGCTTGACCAGGATCTGAAAAAGGAAATGGGGCACTAGGTTTGAACATGAGCTAAGGCACATCACGGAAGGGAAGATATAGTCCCGTATCTAGTAAAAGTTCGCTAGCATAAAGAACCCAGGAATCCAGGATGCTGTGGGTGAGGAAACTTGGCCTTGCCAGGGGCGTTCGCTACTTATTCTCCTACCTGACTAGGACTCCAGGAGAAACCGGACCCAGCGGCAGAGCCAGCCACTACAGCTCAAATAGCATATTGTGGTTGGCTCATCTTGGAGTGTTTTAAGAACATGTATAACTGAATGCGATAGGCAAGTAGTAGCAAAACAATGTACTCGTTGTGGGTAATGAGGTTCTTTTGCTGGTAGAAGAAAGGAGGAGTAGCGATGGTCATGACCCTTGAAGGAATAAGGGTTATCGAGCTTGGTCATTGGGTGCTCGGGCCTGCATGTGCTCGTACCCTTGGCGAGCTTGGTGCTGATGTCATCAAAGTAGAAGATCCTAGAGGTGGTGATCCAGCACGTGGGTTAGTTCCGCCAGAAGTTCTGGCCGAGCGTGGTCTTGGTCCGGTGAATCCCTTTTGGGAGCAGTTTAACGGCAGCAAACGCGCTATTACCGTTAATCTGAGTCAAGAGGCCGGCAAAGAAATAATGCACAAGCTATTGAAGATATCCGATGTCTTCGTCACCAATTTTCGCCCCGCAGCTGTTGATAAGCTTTCACTGGATTATGAGAATGTAAGTAAGATAAATCCAAAGATTATTTATGCTCAGAACACCGGCTTCGGTATGAAAGGACCTGACAGAGACCGTTCGGCTTTCGATGAGACTGCCTTCTGGATCCGGGGAGGGATCATGTCCATTCTTGGCGAGCCTGATGACCCACCGGTACCGCTGCGTGGAGCCATGGGGGACCTTCCTACGGCAATCTTCCTCACCGGGGCAATACTTGCTGCACTACTGACCCGGGAGAGATTCGGATTCGGGCAAAAAGTTGACACATCTCTAATGTGGTCAGGTATGTGGGTTGCCGGTAATGATGTCCAGCAACGTCTCACCTGGAGGGAACGAGAAGAGAACCTCAAGCACTCCAGAAAAAATGCGTTCAATCCGCTACGTAACACGTACCAAACAAAGGATAAGAAGTGGCTGTGTTTTATGATGCTACAGACAGACCGATTTTGGCCGCCTGTCTGCAAGGCGATTGAACGGGAAGACCTAATAGAGGACTCTAGATTTAATTCTCACCAGAAGCGTGTTGGGAGTAGTCAACTTATCATCTCCATACTTGATGGAATCCTCGCTACCAAGACAATGGCGGAATGGGAAGAGCGTTTTAACCAGCATGGCCTGGTATGGGAGCCTGAAACAACCGTAGCTGAGGTACTAGCTGACCCACAGGTATCTGAGAACGACTATGTCGCTGAGGTAGAACATCCCTCAGGTACTCTCATGAAACTGTTGCGTCCTCCCTTCCAACTCAGCAAGACTCCTCTCCAACCGAAGAGTTCGGCACCAGAACTAGGTCAGCATACCGAAGAAGTATTGCTGGAACTGGGATATGACTGGGACCAACTGTCACAGCTGAAAAATAAGGGGGTGATTCTTTAATAAGAAGAAGGCCGGAAAGGTGCTACCAATCGGGCAGTTGGTACGTTCCAATAATTCCACTCCTGTATAACAGGGAATAAGGATTGCATTAGAACTGGTCGTAGCGTAACTCATATTGGGGGACTGACAGTTCAAGGAGGAAGAAGATGGTTCAACCATCGATGATTACAGACGACATGAGAAAGTCCATAGGCGTTATTTTGGGGACTCAAACGGTTGAAGTAGATAAGAGATGGATAATCAGGTTTACCGAAGTAATGGATGATTCAAATCCGCTTTATGATGAACAGGCTGCCAAGGAAGGCCCATACGGTGAATTAATAGCCCCTCCCAGTTTTGTTTACGGCTTTCATATAAGTGGAAGACCACAGGGGATATTTCGAATGCCAGTTGATATACCTTCACCACCTGTTGATGGCGGGGGAGAGTGGGAATTCTTTGAGCCAGTCAGGCCTGGTGATGTAATAACGATAACGACAAAGATATCCGACCTCTATGAACGTGAAGGCAAGAGCGGCGCCTTGCTATTTGTGATCCATGAGCTAGAATGCAAGAATCAGAAGGGTCAACTGGTATGTAGATACCGTATGACTCACATCTGTCGACAGGTCTTGGAAAGGGAGAATTGAGAGATGACAAGGCAAATATATTCTGAAGAAGTAGAGATAGACACGGAGATTACTCCTTTAATAAAGGATACTTCAAAGCGATTTTCTGCCAAGTGGGCTGGAGTCTGCGGAGACTACGACGAATACCATTACGATGACACTATCGCACGCGAAAGAGGCTTTCCTGGTGCAATTGTCAATGGCAAGCTGCTGGTTGCCTGCCTTACCCAGATGATGACCAATTGGATCGGGGCGCGGGGCTTGCTTAAGAGGATTGCCTGTCAGTACAGACGCTTTCACCCTGTCGGAGAGAGGTTGATCTGCAGAGGCAGGGTAACGAATACACACGTTAAGGACCACGAGCATCTGGTGGAGTGCGAAATATGGATTGAGAGTCCTACGGGGGAAAGGAGGACTCTAGGTTCGGCGACCGTTGGCCTCCCTTCGAAGAGTCAGTCATGAACGGCAACCATCAGAGCACAGAGGCTTGGGGACTTTCACGTTCATTTCCAACAGCAGCCTCCATACGGTATAGGCAGTAAGCGGCTGAAGCACGACGCATTTTGAAGTCAGTTCGTAGAAATTCGTAGAAAGAAATAGGAGGTATCAATGGTAGGAATAGCTGATATGTTGGCGGAACTGAGCGAGGAAGAAGTATACCGACTAGTCCACGAGCAACTAGATGCCGGTACCGACCCGCTGTCGATTCTCAACGAATGCCGCCAGGGAATGGATACCGTCGGGGAGCGGTACAAGAGTGGGGACTACTTCCTCAGCGAACTCATTGTTTCCGGGGAGATATTCAAAGAATCGATGAAGCTCATCGAACCGCACCTCCAGGCTGGCGCAGAGACCGGCCGGCGGGCCAGGATTGTCCTTGCTACGGTAAAAGGAGATATTCACAACATCGGTAAGGATATCGTTGCCGTACTCCTCAAAGGGGCCGGGTTCGAGGTGTATGACTTGGGGACAGACGTCGAGCCTCAGGCACTTGTCGACAAGCTGATTGAGACCGGCGCCCCTATCCTGGGGATGTCCGGCCTGCTGACCCCGTCCTTCGATTCCATGAAGCAGACGGTAGAAGCGGTCAAGGCGGCGGGATTACGCGACAGGGTCAAGATAATCGTTGGCGGTGGCGTCGTCACCGAGCTTGTTAAGAGACACACCGGTGCCGACGCCTTCACCGATGACGGCATAGAGGGAGTGGAAATCTGCAAGCGTTTCATCGAGGAGATGAAGTAGATGGTAAAGGAGACGATGACCCCCAGGGAGAGGATATGGGCGGCGGTCAAGCTGGAGCCATACGACCGGGTACCGGTGGCCCCACTTCTGGATGTAATGTTTCCTGCCCGTCATAAGGGTCTAACCCTCGCTGAGGCCTTTGCCGATTACCGTGGTAAAGGCTGGCCGGCGATGGTAGATCTGTTTGACGAGGTAGGAGGCTGGGACGGCTTCATCCTTCCAGGCTACAGCATAGCCGCAAACCCCAAGCGCCCCACAACCGGCCGTACTGGAAAGACAATGTATCCGGGCAAGGGACTTCCCGTAGATTCCCCACCGCAGTATATCGAGACCGAATCGATGTCCATCGACGACTACGACCGGATTATCGAGGTGGGATACTGGAACTGGGTGGAGGAAGTGCGCCAGAGAACGAGCCCTTTTCCTCTCGAGAAATCAATCGCCTGGGCGGAACGGCAACTGGCTCAATACGTGAAAGAAGCGAAAACGTGGGAGGAACGCGGTCTACCGACACTTATTGGTGCTTCAGTATCGTCACCGCTGATGACGCTTTCTACATCACGGTCAATGACCGCCTTCGCCCTTGACATCCACCGGATTCCGGACAAGGTACAGGCTGTCATGGACGCCATGGTTGATGACCTTATTGAGAGTACGATAGAAGTAGCCAGACTTACCGGGATACCTGGTGTGTTTCTGGTTCTGGAGCGGGGTGGTTGCTTCTACTTCCCTCTCAAGGTATTTGAGCGTTTTGAATTCCCCTACATTAAGAAGATGACCGAAGCCTTCGTCGCCGAAGGAATGATTGTCGACTTCCACTTTGACCAGGACTGGACTCTCAACCTTCCCTACCTCCTTGACCTCCCTGCCAGGATGTGCATCTGCGAACTTGATAGCAAGACGGACATCTTCAAGGCAAAGGAGATACTGAAAGACCACATGTGCATCGCCGGAGATGTACCGGCAGGACTGCAGGCTCTGGGCACTCCCGGGGAGATGGAGGACTACTGTAAACAGCTCATCGATGTTGTCGGCAAAGACACCGGATTCATCCTGAGTTCAGGTTGCACAGTTGCGGCTGACTGTCAGTACGATAACTTCAAGGCTATGATCGATACCGCCAAGGACTATTATCCCTACCAAGGAGTTGCCTGACATGCCCACAGAGATTGTGCCATTAGCCAGGTTGGCGTTCCCGGTACCCGAGCAGGATGGATAACTTCTGGAACTGGAGGCTGGCATCAGCAAGTAGATTTCCGTTTGAGATATCGAAACATGTAATCCGAGTCACGATTTCTTGAAATGTGCAGTCCAAGTCACAAAAGCTTGTTTAGTGCAGTAGGTAAAAAGCCTACGCCGGTACCAGTTCCCGGGCAGAGCCTGTGCCTTACAATGTGGAGACGCTCCACATTCAAAACTTGCCGTTTTTCGGATATAGCGAATTGCCCCCCCGGTTGGCTACTACCAGCCACCAGTAGCGGGGCAAAAAAAGGGGTGTGGAATCCAATTCCACACCCCTCCCTGGGACTGGGCTTTTACGCCAGTGCTATTTTGGCGTCTGCCCTAAACCGCCGCACCTGTTTCCAGTCGTAGCCTGAGAGATTGCGCCAGTTCTTCCCCACCATCTTGCGAATGGCTCGCCTCTCCGCCTTCGGTCGGCTCTGGT
>JADHWZ010000076.1 GCA_016783225.1 Dehalococcoidia bacterium
CTTAAGATATACCCGAGCGTCAGGGATATTCCAGAGCCGGTTGACTTCGTCTACATCAGCTCGCCGGCAAGGACGGTGCCCCAGGTCATAGAAGACTGCGTGGCCAAGGGGGTGCGGGCGGTGGAGGTGTTTGCAGCCGGCTTCAGCGAGGTAAGCGAAGAGGGGCGCAGACTCGAGCAAGAGATGGTAAAGCTGGCTGGAGGGAAGCTGCGCATCATAGGTCCCAATTGTTTCGGTGTATATTGCCCGCGGGGAGGGCTCACTCTGGTCCCGGGCCCCAGATACCCCAAGGAGAGCGGGAACGTCGCTGTCATCTCACAAAGTGGAGGGTGGGTCACGGACTTCATCTGGGCAGCCAGCGGACAGGGGGTAAGGTTCAGCAAGGTCATAAGCTACGGAAACGCCTGCGACCTAAACGAAGCCGATTTCCTGGAGTACCTGGCCTCTGATCCGGAGACCACGGTCATCGCCGCTTACCTGGAAGGGGTAAAGGACGGAAAACGCTTCTTCAAACTCGCCAGGAACCTCCTGGGCAAGAAGCCCTTCATTGTATGGAAAGGTGGGCTTACCGAAACCGGGAAGAGGGCGGTGAACAGCCACACGGGGTCGCTGGGTGGAGAGAGAGCCGTATGGGAAGCCTTCTTCAGGCAAACCGGTGCTGTGATGGCTGACGGCTTGGAGGAACTCATTGACACAACAGCCATCTTCTCACACTTAACCGGGGGTGCAGGACGAAGGGTTGCGGTGGTGGGAGGGGGAGGAGGCGTGGGAGTCGGCGCGAGCGATGTCTGCGAGCGAGTGGGGCTCAAGATTCCCGCGTCATCGCCCGAGGTCATGAAGCAGCTCAGGGCACTTCTTCCCCCTGTCGGTACAAGCATCAGAAATCCAGTCGATGTAGGCGCTCCCATGGTGCCCTCGGAGCTATTCCGGAAAGTCCTGGAGACACTCATTTCCTGGGATGGAATAGACACCCTGATCATCGATCGCATGTTCTTCTACGGAATCCCTCAGCTCATAGGGGCGCCAGATCCGGATACAGACAAGCGCGTACAAGTAGTTGCTGATGTAGCCAGAAACACCAAGAAGCCGATCCTGGCAGTCCTGGGAGAGCTGACGTCCGATAGCAACATGATAGATATCGAGGTAAGCAGGAGAGAAGTGTACCAGCGCTTCCGCCGAGCTGGCATCTTCGCCCTCCCGTCTATCCGCAGGATGGCGAAAGCCCTTTCCAACGTATGCTCTTACTATGAAAGGTCCTCCTCACAGGCCGGGTGAGAATAGGCGAAGCGGGTCTGAGGTGATTGGGGCTAATCAGTGCTAGGGCTGGTCTTGGAGACCGAGGGACGGGTGGGAAGCAGCTACGGTTGGTTACGGGGCGCGCTTGTGGGTGGGCCGATAGCGAGTAGGCCCAGGCCCTGCTGAGTGGGGACGAGCCCAGAGGCAAGCGCTGTTCCGTGGCTGGAGGCGGAGCGAGGCACAGGGTGGGGGTTGGTGAGGACAGGGTTGCGCTTCGAGAGAGAAACGGGTGGGTGCTGCCAGGTTTGCGCTGAAGCCAAGCTGATGGGTGGGCTGGATGTGATGAGACTACAGCTTGACAGGCTGACGCGTTTTGTGGGCTTCTACGGTGATACCGTAGCCTGCTTGTTTACTAGCTAATGGTGGTTGCTTATATGGGTTGAGGTCGGACAAGCTCGGTGTAAGCCGAAAGCCCAATAGTGCTAGTAACTCGCCAATCCTTCCGACAGTGGGATTGGCTTCACCGGACTCTAATTTGGCGATGTAGGACTGTGTAGTGCCTGCCATATGGGCCAACTCTTGCTGAGTGACTTCCACAGCTTTACGCGCTTTGACAAGCACCATAGCAAAATCAGTCTTCGCCAGCTCAGATCCAAAACCTGGAGCAAATTCCTTATACTGGAGGTCTCTAGTTAAATCGTCTTTAAATGTTCCCGTCATTTGTCACCTCGTAAACTTATTGTGTTTGTAAATGCTCATGTAATAGTTCTCGTGCTCTAGTTATTTCTCGTCTCTCGTTCTCCCTAGTCTTGATGAAACCATGTACCAAGACAAACTTTTGTGCCGTACCGTCAAAACAAACGGCGATGCGACATCTTCCTCCCCTTAATTCATAGAAGTCACTTTCTGCTCCAAGAATCCGTTGCAACACTTTTGTGGAGAGCAGCTCGGTTCCATGCTGCGCCAGCGATACTATCTTAGCTCTCATCACCTTTCTATGGTCAATGGGTAACTGCTTCAGCCAGTCTCTTGCGGGTTGGTCGCCGTTAGGCCTAGTGCAATACTCGATGTCCCACATGGTTATTATAACCTGGCAGGTAATAAAAAGTCAATGCTACCCGAACGCATTGAAGCGTCGTACACAGCTGATTTGAGATTATAGAATGTATACACTGGGACAGCAAGTCAGGTGTTTTGATTCACCCATGAGGGGAAAGGATTGTTGTCGGTTTATAATGGGGGAATAGTACGTGGGGGGTGTTGGTCGGGGGAGCGGAACTTGGGGTCGGGGTTGAACCAGAGGCAGTGGAGGCAGAGGGTGCCGACACGGCGCCATGATTTCCCATTGCGGTAGTAGATGGTCTTGACGTCTCCCATAGGGCACATTAGCTTGACGCCCCTGGGGGTGATGACCTCCCGGAGCGGCGCCCTGGATCAGTAGCGGTGCTGCCGCACCCTCGGCATTATTGTCTACACTCTTCTCCCGCCAGGTCACCCGTGGCGGGTGAGCCTCACACTATATCGAAATCAAACCTTAAAAGCCAAAAATCAAAATGACAAGTGAAAATGCAAACATCGTTCTTTCGGCTTTAGCGCCGTCAGTGGCCTTTTCAATTTTGGGCTGTGCTTTTGCATTGTCTGGCCCTCAGCCCCTGTCAATCAGTGCCAGGCCTGGCCTTGGAGAGCGAGGGGCGGGTGGGCTGATGCTGCGCTTGCGTAGCAGGCGCGCTTGTGGGTGGCCTGGAATGGCTGGCATTGCGCTTCGGGGTATGAGATCTCGTTCGGGATGGACGGACAATGCTTACATAGTGTCACTATCACGAAAATGAGAAGCATGTAGCGCCAGGCTTTAGCCTCACCCAAACCCCACCCAGGCGACCTTGAAAGGTCGCACTACTTTTCCGCACCACAGCTCTCTTGTGCGACGATAGGCGTAGCAAAAGAGGGGAGATGGGGTGTCACCAATCTAGCGGACGAGTACAGTGAATTGATTTCTGTCTTAATATCAAATACAATTAGCGACGGCGTACCACATGTATGCAGGATTCCAACGCTCAACACCAAAGGAGACAAATCGAAAGTAATGAGTAATGACGGTTTTGATAGATTCAAGGGCTCGCAGGACTATGTTACCTCCGAGGCTCTGAGAAATGCGGTTAACGTATCCATAGCGCTGGCCAGGCCTTTGCTGGTTAGAGGCGAGCCAGGAACAGGAAAAACGCTGCTGGCTCACAGCATTGCGCAGGACGTGGATAAGCCGCTGATCGTCTGGAACATAAAATCAACCACCAAGGCTCAAGAGGGGCTGTACATCTATGATACCGTGCAAAGGCTCAACGACAGCCGGTTCGGAGATAAAGACGTCTCAGATATCGGGCAGTACATAAAACTGGGCAAGTTGGGACAGGCGTTTGCTTCCAAAGAGCAGGTGGTACTCCTCATCGATGAGGTCGATAAGGCCGACCTCGAGTTCCCCAACGACCTGCTCAATGAGCTGGATGAGATGAGCTTTTATATACCGGAGACCTACGAGACAATCAATGCGGTTCACCGACCCATAGTAATAATCACCAGCAATGCTGAGAAGGAGCTTCCTGACGCATTCCTCCGGCGCTGTATATTCCACTACATCGAGTTCCCTGATTCAGCACTCATGGAGGAAATAGTCAATGTTCACTTCCCCAATATCAAGAATAACCTTCTCCACGAAGCTCTGACAGCTTTCTATTCGCTGCGGCGGATTGACAGTCTCCGCAAGAAACCGTCAACAAGCGAACTGATAGACTGGATCCAGGTGCTTATCGCCAGCAAGACCCGCCACGATGACATATCCAGGGAAGTTCCTTTTGCCGGCGCGTTGTTGAAGAAAGAAACAGACTACGACTATTTCGTGAACAACTACTTGAAGAAGAAGCAAGCCAGCGGCGGGGCAGCCAATGCCACCGCAAGGCCCCAATAGACAATAGATACAGGACGCATGTTTACGGACTTCTTTTACACCCTGAAGGAGAGGAAGGTGCCCGTCTCAATTACGGAGTGGATGGCACTCATGGAAGCTCTATCCAGGGGCTACATCTCCAGTCTGAACGATTTCTACTACCTTGCGCGAGCGATACTGGTCAAGAGCGAAGCCTACTACGATCAATATGATGTCGCTTTCCAGGAATACTTCAAGGGGATAGAGGCCCCTCCAGAGATTATGGAGCAAGTCCTCGACTGGCTTAAAGACCCTATCAACAGGATGCTCCTGAGCGACGAGGAAAGGGCGCTGCTTGACAGTATGGAGCTCGATGAGCTGCTACGGGAGCTCGAGAAAAGGCTCAAGGAACAAACAGAGCAGCATGATGGAGGCGCCTACTGGATCGGTAGAGGCGGTACTTCACCCTTCGGCCACTCGGGGCAGCACCCAGGCGGAGTCAGGATTGGAGGCGGTGGAGGCGGTGGAAGTGCCATGCAGATTGCCGAACAAAGGCAATTCCGGAACTATCGGCACGACCTGACCCTCGATATCCGTCAGATTGAGGTAGCACTGAAAGGACTACGTCAACTGAACCGTATTGGGCCTGAAGACGAACTCGATTTGGACAAAACAATCGATGCCACGTGCAAGAACGCGGGCGAGCTTGAGTTCATCTGGAGACGGGATAGAAAGAATGCGGTGAAGCTCCTTCTGCTCATGGATGCGGGCGGCTCCATGGACCCCTTTGCCGACCTCTGTAGTCTACTCTTCTCCGCTGCTCATTCCAGCAGTCACTTCAAGGATTTCCAGTATTACTATTTTCACAACTGCATATACGATACCGTTTACAAGGACATCGAGCGTCGGGATGGCATAGGCACCGACCATTTCCTGCGCACCCTGGAGCCTGACTACAAGGTAGTACTGGTAGGGGATGCCTGGATGGCAACATCAGAGCTAATCGACATGTATGGCGCCATCTACTACTACGAACGTAATCATAAGGCGGGAGTAGTCCGGCTTAAACAGATCGCCGATCATTTCACTCACTGTGTCTGGCTGAACCCTGAACCGCCGCGCTTCTGGAACCACCCAACTGTGCTGACGATTGGGAAGGTCTTCCCTATGTTCGAGCTTACCATCGACGGGCTTCGCCAGGCCATAAGAAAGCTAATCGTCAAGCGCTGACATCCTTCAGCACACCTCGCAACCAGCAGGCAGGGTATGCTTGCTCCGGCCTTAGGCACAGGTGCCCAGGTACTGGCTGTAGTTGACAAGGTGAGCCAGCACTTTCGCGGCTCTTTCTGGCGTGGGGTACATGAGTATGCCATTCTCCTGAAGCTTCCTCAAAGCTTCCGACTCGCGCAGGGCGTCATTCAATATACTGCAAATGATTAGCGGCTTCTGTTGCTCATCCATGCGCTCAATGGCTCGGTCGATGTTCTTGAGTTCGTCCTGCACCAACAGGTCCAGCCACTCCCGCATCTTCTGCGTATCGGCGTCTGATGCACGCGAAGGCATCCGCCCCACCCAGCTCGACACCATACCTATGGAACCCACAGATAGCACGGTATCCACGTTCTCGTCTTCCATAAGAGGCCATAGCGCAGGATAAGTCACAAAGCCGGCAGCGACCGTATCGACAGGGTTAGCATGAGGCCACCGTTCAGGCAAGACCTGGTTCAGCTTGTCGATAGTGGCTGGAGACAGACCTGCAATCTCCAGTCCTACTTTCAGGCAGGCATCAGTGCTCATAACAGCATGACCACCGCCGGAACTCAATATCCCAACCCTTTTCCCCCGCGGTCTCGGCTGGCGCAAGAGAGCCGCAGCCACATCAAAGATCTCGTGGAGCTCGTCGACCCTGATTACACCTGCCTGCTTCAGAGCATTTGCGTAGAGAGCGTCATCCCCAGAGAGCGCTGAAGTGTGTGACTTAGCAGCCCGGGCCCCGTCTGAAGTCCTTCCCACCTTTAGAACCACAATAGGTTTTCGAGGTGTGATTTCCCGCGCCAGTTCAAGGAACCTACGTCCTTCCCTCAACCCCTCAACATAGCCCACGATAACTCTCGTCTGCTCATCCTGCCCCAGGTATTCTAAGAAGTCCTCGAAGTGGAGGTCAGCCTCATTGCCGGTGCTCACTACCTTGCTGAACCCCATCCCCGCCTCCAGCCCCGCTTCCACTATCTGCATCAGGAAGCCGCCACTCTGAGAAATGAGCCCGATGGCGCCCTTCTTTATGTCAAACCCAGGCCTTAGGGTAGACAAAGCCACGTCGGTGCTGAAATGCCCCATGCAATTGGGGCCCACAAACCGAAGCCCACCCCGTTTGGCAATCTCCACCACCTCAGCCTGAACCTGAACTCCCTTCTCTCCAGCCTCGCCCATCCCGGCGGTAATGACAACCGCCACCTTGACTTTCTTGTCGACGCATTCCCTCATCACCTCCGGGACTCCGGGGAAGGGAATCACAATAACCGCAAACTCCACTGGTTCAGGTACGTCTTTGATGCTCTTATAGGCTTTGGTGCCCAGAATCTCGGGTGAAGTCTTGTTTATGAGGTATATCTTCCTGGAATTAGGGCTCTCAAGTACCCTGGCCGCCACATCATGGCCCCACTTGAAAATCTGGTTGGATGCCCCGATGACCGCCACTGACTTGGGGTTGAACAAATACTCAAGCTGCTGAACGATGGAATTTGGCATAGGCTCATCCTGTCTTTCGCCCACCCCCCATCAACCACAAGCAGACATTATCCCCTATGAGCAACCCGAGCGTCAAGTTTTGTCGTCACCGAAGAGGGGCCACACTGCCAAACCGTCCGTACCAAACGAAGCTGACAGCTCCCTATTCCGCCGGCGCAAGAGAAAAACGGATCACTGCCGAAGCAGCGCATATGCTCACCTCAAATAGACAGGGGAGCGAGCTGAGGGTATAATCATCTGGTGAGTTCGCAGCCCACAGTTCTACTTACCCGGGGCGAAATCAAGAAGGCCGTAGCCAGGCTGGCCGCCGAGATCAGACACGATTATCAAGGTAAACAGACCCTGCTCATCGGTATTCTCAAGGGTTCCTTCGTTTTTATGGCGGACCTGATTCGCCAGCTTGAACTGCCGGTGGAGGTGGACTTCGTCAGGCTTTCTAGCTATGGCGCTGGCAAACAGACTTCAGGCAACGTAAGAGTAGTACAGGGGCTGAGAACGCCGGTAAGGGACAGACACGTGCTGGTGGTTGAGGACATAGTTGACACCGGGCTGACCATTTCTTTCCTGCTCGGTTACCTGCGGAGGAAAAAACCGGTGTCTTTGCGCCTTTGCGCCCTGACCGACAAACCTTCACGACGCCAGATCCCGGTAGACATCGATTATCTTGGTTTCACCGTGCCCGACAAGTTCATCGTAGGCTACGGAATCGATTGGAACGAGAAGTTCCGCCATCTGCCCGACATATGCTACGTAGATTAGGCTGTATAGGAGGAAGCAACCATGAGTCTAGCTAAACTGATTGCAGTTGCCCGGGGTGATGCCCCGGCAGACTTGCTGCTCATGAATGCCCGAATAATAAACACTTTTGTCGGCATCATAGAAGAGGGCAACGTGGCCATTTACGGCGACAGAATTGCCGGTGTCGGCAACTATCTCCAGGCTAAGCAAACAATCGACCTGAAAGGTAGCTATCTGGCTCCGGGACTGATAAACGGTCATAGCCATATCGAGAGCTCCATGCTCCATCCGGCGCAGTATGCCCGAGCCGTAGTCCCGAGAGGCACTTCTGCTCTGATTAGCGACCTTCACGAGATAGCCAATGTAGCAGGCTTTGAAGGTATGAGGTTCGTGATGGACTGCGCACAGACACTGCCCATGGACATGTTCTTTGTGGCTCCCTCCTGCGTGCCAGCTACCCACATGGAAACAAGTGGTGCCGAAATCAATGACAAGGACATCAAAAAAGCACTCAAATGGCAGAATGTCATCGGGCTTGGTGAAATGATGAACTTCCCAGGCGTTATTGGCGGAAATAAACAAGTTCTAAGTAAGATAGCCGCCGCCAAAGGTGAAGTCATTGATGGACACGCACCGGGCGTCACTGATAGGCAACTAAATGCCTATATGGCCGCTGGCATATATTCCGACCATGAGACGACTTCCACAGAGGAAGGTAGAGAGAAGCTGAGACGGGGAATGCACCTGATGATACGCGAAGGCTCTTCAGAGAAAAACCTCGATGCCCTTCTCCCCTTGGTCAATGACAAGACATACAGGAGGTGCCTCTTCGTCGTCGACGACCGTAGTTGCTCAGATTTGCTCGAGGAAGGTGACATCGATGCAGTTGTCAGGAAGGCAATCCAGATGGGCCTTGAGCCAGTGAGGGCGATACAGCTAGCAACCATCAACACCGCTGAGTACTTCAGACTGTACGACCGGGGAGGCATTGCTCCCGGCTATATTGCCAACCTCGTGACTATCACCGACCTGCCGCAACTGGAAATAGACATGGCCTTCCACAAGGGGTGCCTGGTAGCCAGGGAAGGCAGTTACCTCCTGCCTCCAACGGAAACCACTACCAAGGAGCTGACCCATACTGTGCGCGTCAGGCCATTCAAGATCGACGCACTGAGATTGACCGCCAAAGGCGACAGCTTCCCGGTCATTGAAATCATTCCCGGCCAGATAATCACCAAGAAAAGGATGGAAAGAGTCAAAACCAAGGATGGGGCAGTTATGCCAAGTCTAGACGAAGACATATTGAAGCTAGTCGTTGTGGAAAGGCACAAGGCTAGCGGTAACATCGGCCTTGGACTGGTCCAAGGTTTTGGACTGAAACAAGGAGCATTGGCCTCATCCATTGCCCACGACTCCCATAACATCGTTGCGGTCGGTACCAATGACCTGGATATCTTCACGGCAATCAAGGAAATAGAGAGACTCCAAGGCGGGTTAGTGGTCTGCAGTCATGGCAACATCATGGCAGCTTTACCCCTGCCCGTCGCCGGCTTGCTCTCTGCGGAGCCATTGGAAGTGGTTGCGGCCGCATTCGAGAGCGTGGAAAGAGCCGCGGCCGGGCTGGGAAACGTGCCCCCAGCGCCATTTGCCCTCCTTTCTTTCTTGGCCTTGCCAGTCATCCCGGAGTTGAGACTGACCGACCTAGGCATAGTAGACGTACTGGAATTCAGGCTAATCTAAGAAGAGGGAGGGCCGCGTAATGAAAAAAACCCGACTGTGTGAGCTGCTGGGCATTGAGTATCCAATAATTCAGGGTGGTATGGTATGGATTGCCAATGCCGAATTGGCCGCAGCCGTGTCTAATGCCGGAGCTCTGGGCTTAATTAGCGCCAACGCCGGAATGAGCCCCAGCGAC